>JALWBS010000101.1 GCA_027037025.1 Desulfurococcales archaeon
GATCCAGCTAGGGTTGAGCAGATAGCTTCCATGCTCGAAAACGTTAAGCTTGTGAATAGGAATAGAGGGTTACTGGTCTACACGGGCGAGTATGAAGGCACACGCATATCGGTTGCGCTGCATGGGATTGGCGCTCCCTCATCAGCTATAGTGTTCGAAGAGCTGGCGATGCTCGGAGCGAAGGTCATGATCAGGATAGGTACGTGCGGAGCTATGTACCGCGGTGCCCGAATAGGTGATGTTGTGGTACCTACCGGGGCATCTTACTATCCTGGAGGCTTCTACCACCAGTACCTGAAGGAGGGGGTATGCCTATGCGCAGTACCCGACTTCGTGGTTACGAAAGTACTCGTGGAGGAGCTAGAGCGGTCCGGGATAAGTTATAGGGTAGGACCCGTGGTTAGTAGCGATGCGTTCTACGCAGAGGATCCTGACTTCGCTAAGAAGTGGATGAGTAGAGGTGTGATAGCAGTCGAGATGGAGTGCGCAGCACTGTTCTCCCTGGGAATGATGCGGGGCTTTAGAACGGGAGCTGTTCTCATAGTAAGCGATTCGCTCATAGAGAACCTGGGTTTCGCCTCCGCTGAAGAGCTTAAGGAGCACGTCGACAGGGTTACAAGAGCGGTGTTCCGTGCATTGAAGAGGTTATAGGGATAGGTTAGGAGATGGGCTTCGCGATATGCTCCTTTAACAACGTAGTACTCTTCTCCAAATCGATTAACGTAGCCACGCTCATAGCTTTAAACATGCCCATACTTTGCGAAGTGCATGCAATCGTTTGGCTACCTACGGAGCTCTATGAATCGTTGAAGATACGCGGAGTCACGGATGTATTCTCGAATATGGGCATCGATGTTAGGAGCTACGAAAATCCAGCTGATATAAGCTTGGATACGGATGCTAGGAATTGCGTAGTGAGTTGGAAAGTACCGCGGAGACTGATAGGATCGTGCTGGCTTATCTCTACGACGGATACGTATAGAAGGTTTAAAGGAGACGTCGTTTCCTGTCGTGTTACCAAGCTCGGCAACGAGCTCTTCATTAAGTGTGGTAAGAATGTTGAATGCCTAGACGCTGCCACGGTAATCCTAGAGCAGTGTCACAATAATCTAGAAATCGAAGCCCTTAGGATTCTGCAAAGCTATCAAGCAGAGTTCGGATCACTTCGTGTGAGCGACGCTGTGAACGCCCTTGCTCTAGAGCTCAACCTAGATAGAATGAAATCGCGAGAATTGTTATCTAAGCTGGTTAACCTCGGCTTGCTAAGGATTCGTAGAGGGTTCGTAGAGATTCTCTAGGATACAAATCCCTCTTCATCCACGGGATTAAAGCGGTTAGTACAGCGTACTTCACTAGATCTTCCCTCGATATCAAACCCCGTGTAAGTATCTTCACTATCCCACCAGAGCTTCCAATATCCTTAGTGCCGAATACTTCGTCGGCTACCACGTCGAGTTCTAGGTTATCACTGTAAACAACTTTCTTCGCTAGTTGTGGAGGTACCATGAATCCAGGGCTCATTCCTATCCCAACGATCTCTCCGTCAGTGACGACCGCGATGTGAACATCTATCCACGTAGCTCCAACGGTTGCAATACCCGCTTCTACACCTACGTAGAAATCTGCCCCTCTTTCACTAGCCATACAGTTCTTCACTCTATTAAGCGCGCCAACGAGTATCGAGTCCAAGCCTATCGGTTGCGTACCCACGCGGTTACTTACCTTAATCGATACGATATCTACACGTTCGCGAGGGAAAACCTCTTTGAAGGCATTCCTTACGCCAGCTATCTTCGTAGGGTTCGTTGTGCCAACCACGATCCTCAACGCATCCTCACCAACCAATGGTCAGAGCAGCTCCGTTATCTCTGCATCGCTTAGGTTAGTCGAGTTGCAGGAAGAGGTTCTGAAGATTGTTGCGCAAGCGCTGGAATCAATCACCTTGGTCTACGATTCGGTGGAGGGTAATGATGGTGGAAGCTGTAAGGATGACCTACTCTCGTACGGGATTGGTAGAGCTCAGACCGGGTTCATCGTAGATGGGCGTTACGTCGTTACGGCACTGCATGGTTTGAGAAGCGCTAGGCCATGCATTGTCGTAGGGAACGAGGTTATTGAAGCACGTAGGGTCTACAGAGATGTGCGATGGGATATCGCGGTGCTGGATCTCGGTTCTTATCGAACTCGTGGAGGGCTGAGGGTAGCTTCTAGACTGCCGTTCCTAGGAGAGATAGTTCTGATAGTTGGAATGAATAGAGGCCAGCTTGCTCCTTACGTTCAGCTATCTATGGTTAGTAGCACTGGTTTAACGATAAGGATAGAGTCGAGACTAGTTGAAGGAGCCTTTCAGCTATGTAATGCCGTTCCCAAGGGTCTTAGCGGAGCTCCTGTAATCAACGTTAGAGGAGAGGTTGTGGGCATGATCGTAGGGATAGACTATGAGATGGGGCACAGCTTCGCGGTACCTTCCCTGACAATACTCAGTTCATTAAGGTACGTCTATAAAGGGCTGAACCCCTCTGAAAGACCGTTGCTCGGAATCAAGGTTCTAACCTTTGAGAATTCACTGTTAATACTGAACGTCTCCAATGGAAGCGCTAAGGAGTGCGGTTTGAAGCCAGGAGATAGAATCGTTGAGTGCTTCGATGGAGAAGCTCGTAGGAGGTTGAAGAGCTTGTACGATCTTTGGCAATGTCTAGACAACGCATTTATAAAGGGTAAGACACGTGTTCACCTAAAGGTTTTGAGGAATGGCGTAACCGAGGTTAAGGAGTGTAGAATTAGGTAAAATGATCTGTGCCTAAACGTTGAATAACCTGGAGATAAGTCTGGCACTCGCTACTTGACCTCCTTTATCAGAGGACCTCTCGTCTTACGAACACGCTCGATCTCGGTAAACGTTCTACTTTCGCTGATATCGAACTCTATCTCGGTGTCTTGCTTCATCTCGATCTCCTTTTCCTCGTATACGTACTCATCCTCACCAAGCTGTTTGTATACGTACACCGTGTACTTACCCATGGGTAGATCCATCTCAGCTTCACCATTTCTATCGGTTACGGCGGTACCCGCAGACTTACCACCGGTTTCAGCAACAACCGTAGCCTTTTCTAACGGTTCACCTCTATATCTGACTCTCACCCTGAGCTTTGCATACCTAAGCTCCTCAATACATCTCGGCAACCCTTTCGACATGAAGAATTCGTTTGCTTTACTCACGAGCTCTTTAACAAGGTTCTTCACATCATCACTTATTGAGGAATCCACTATCACTGATCTATAGGTTTTGGAGAAGTAATCGCAGAACTCACGGTATTGATTCTCATCGAATCTGACGGTGAGAGGGATCAGCTTATCCCGAACTATATCGAATTGCTTGTATATACTAGAAGGCATCTTGATGAGATAGACGTTGTATACCTTCGTCAGAAACTCGTGGATATCGTCTGGAAGACCCTTCTTGATCTCCACGGTCTTCGGCTTTCTATACGTTTTCCAATCCTCAACCACGTAGGATCCCCTAACCACATTTAACTTCTCGAGATTTAGAAACTAGATGGGTTGTACACGTGATGAGTTCACGACGGGCTGATGGATGATGTAGATCCCCTTTCTGACTCGTTAATATCGTTAAACTTACTCCTTGTGTAGGCGTAGCTCTCTGGAGACGAGCTCCGCTCCATGATCGCTACGTACTTCGATAGCGATGAGCATACGCGCTGCAGCTTGTCCACGACAGAACTCAGTTCCATAACGGCTTTCTCCAGGGCTTCTAGATCCCTGTGCAGCGTGGCTTTGGAAACCACGAATTTCGCAACCCGTTTAATCGAGCTCCATCTCTTTGCCCACTTGGGGACTACTCCCTGGGATCTCAGCTCGCTCAAAATCTTGGTAACGTCTTGCACGTCGATGCCCAGCTTCTCTGCAGCTTCGCTAATCGATGATGACTGCGCTATCGCTTCGAGTACTCGTAGATGATGTTCCCTGAGAGCGGGTTTTTCAAGTAGGAGCATCTCTAGGTACTCGCTAAAAGCTTCCTCCACGGCTTCCCTCACTATGGTTTCGAGCTCCTCATCCTCAACGAGAAGCAGGTCTGAGAGTTGAACAACCTCTATCCCAAGGACCTTTGCGAGCTCTCTAGCGGAGTCATCGGCGAAACCTTTGCATATAACCATAGGCTTCATCCCAACGAGTTTAGCATTTACGTAAGCTTGACGAAGCCCAGTTATATCGATCTTACCTGCCTTCACTTCAACCGCATAGAGTTCGCCGTTGCGGTGCCGCGCCACGAAATCCACTTCCCCGACTTCGAAACCGTCGATAATAATCCTCTTGTGATGCTCAATGACTTCGAATCCTAGTCTTCGCAGAACCTCCTCAGCAATCCTTTCACTGCTCCTCCACCTCTCGATGTTGGATATGCGCATGGGTCTCAGCTCCGGGTTCTCTAGGCGTTGGGAGCTTTTTACGTTAAGCAATTAATTCTCGAAGGAATCAGCCTTATTTACGGAGATGATGAGTGGGACCCTCGTGTGAGCGATGAACGAGGTCAGAGATTCTGATCCTCTAACAAACTTCGTTGCGAAATGCCCTCGTTGCGGATACAAGGATAGCCTCAAGATCCTATGCAGAACGCGTAGATGTCCTAGATGTGGCGAGATTCTTAACATCGATGGTGAGAGACTTTGGGAGCCTCGTGGAAGAGGTTTGCTTAGGTATAGCAAAATGATTCCCGTGGTTGACTGTTCCTTAGCCAAGATCGTTGGTTCGACGCCTGCTGAGGAGATTGAGTACGGTGGGCTGAAGGTAGTGCTAAAGCACGAGTTCATGAACATGAGTGGCAGTTTCAAGGATAGGGGTACGGCGTTAGCAGTTTCGCTTGCTATGCATTGCGGAGCTAAGAGAGTTCTCGAGGACTCGTCTGGAAACACTGCGATATCTATAGCACTGCTATCTCGAAGAATAGGGTTGAAAGCAACAGTTTTAATACCGCGCGATGCTCCTACCGGCAAGAAGAGACTGCTAAGGTTATTGAACGCTGAAGTAATTGAGTGCTCCTCGAGGCAAGAAGCGTCGGAGAGAGCCGTAGAGTTCGCATCTCGTTTCAACGGTGTTGTGTACGTAGATCATCTTAGGAATCCGATGTACGTGGAAGGGGCGCGTACGATAGCCTATGAAGTTTACGAGGAGTATGGCGATATCGGTACCATCGTGGTTCCCGTGGGGTCCGGAGGTCTACTGATAGGATTGATTAGAGGATTCGAGGATCTCGTGAGCCAAGGGTTGTTATCGAGAATGCCAAGAATTGTCGCTGTGCAGGGATACGAAGTTGCTCCGCTCTACGAATCTCTCTACAGAGCCAAACCTCCTCGTGGAACTTCGAGGCTCGCCGACGGAATTAGGGTTCCCAATCCTCCGAGACTCGCGGAGATGGTATCCCTCCTCAGAAGGTATAGAGGGAACGTTGTTCTGGTTAGCGACGATGATATCGTTACCGCGCTTCACGAACTTGTTGACATGGGATTCGTAGTTGAACCTACGAGTGCGACCGTGTTGGCAGCACTCAGGAAGATGATGAAAGACGGTGCTGAGCTTACAGAACCCGCACTCCTGGTTTTAACGGGGAGCGGTATGAAGATGCTTGACCAAATTAGCGAACTAGTCGGATCCAGCATGATGTAATAAGGGGCAGCACGACGTAGTTGGTTAGAGCTAGGGTAGCGATGATGAAGGGGCATGCTGGTGATGGGTGACGGTTTTCCTCCGAGACTGAGCTCTACATAAAGCTCTTTATCTCAGCTAAAGCGATTTCCACAGAGTTACGGCGAGCATTGAGGAGTATATCCACGTTCCTCCACCTTCTCCTAAGCATTGCCACGGCATCTCCATCCTCGACCACAGAAACGTTCAGTATCCCTAGATTTCGAAGGGCGTCTGCGGTAACGCTGTTATCTGCAACAGCGTAGTCAATTCTGTCAGTAGTAAATCCGAAGAACGAGGTCAAGTCGTGTAGGATCTCCGCTATGATTCTCGATGAGCTTGCGGAGCTAGTACGTACTGACACGACAACGGGTCTGCCCCTCATCATCACTCCGCATTCCATAGGAAGGTCGCTGCTTGACTCCAGTACGTGTACGATGCACACGTCCACGTCCTTAGGTTCGTCAACGATCTCCACGTTCTTAGGTAAGGATAACTGCATCAGTGTTCGAAGCATCCTACCCCGGGCGTGAACGCGGACTCGTCTACCTCTATCGATGTCTATCAGAAGATCGTGGAGTCTGCGCCATCGCTCAATGGTTTCTAAACGAAGTACAAAAGGTAGCTCGTTCAGATTCACAGCACCCTCTTCGTGAACTGCGGACGTGTCTACACATTTCTTAACTATGCCACGAAGCTCCATGTAGCGACATAGAGCTCTAGCTCCCCCTATCCCACAGTTCATTATCGGTATTGCGACAGAGCCACGCGGAGATACAGCGACGACCCCGGGATCGTAAGGCATCTTCGCCAGGTCCTTCAGTGCGTGGACGCACATGGAGATGGAGGATACGCATACCACGAAATCCAGCGAGGCCCACATAGTCATCACCTTGCGCAGCTGATATTCATCGAAAAGCTTGGTGATTGCATGAACTTCGAGGCCTAGCCCTTTGAAGAACTCGGCTACCTCAAGTGCTTTGCTAACCCCGCTAGGAAGCGCCAAGATCATCATTCTCATCTTTGTCCCTAGGTAGAACAGCTACAGATCTTTAAAGAAACCACTGCAAAAAGCCTCTAGGTGCGAGCTCATGAAGTACGTGATAGTGTTAACTACAACCTCCTCGGAGGAAGAGGCTCGAAACATAGCTAAAGCATTGATAGAGAGACGGTTGGCTGCATGTGTAAGCATAGTGAAGAATGTCAAGTCCATCTACGTGTGGCGCGGAAAGGTAGAGAGTGCACACGAATTCCTTCTCATCGTGAAGACCCGCGAGGATCTAGCGCAACGCGTAATCGAATCCATTAAGGAGCTTCATAGCTACGAGGTTCCTGAAGCACTTGTCGTACCAGTCGAGAGAGGATTGGAAACGTACCTCAGATGGATAGACTCTGTAGTGGAAGGTAGAGAATGATATGAGACCATACATCGTGATCTTCGTTACGCAGAGCGTTGATGGTAAGATAGCTAGCGTGGACGGATTTAGCAAACTGTCGTGTCCTGAAGACAAGCTTAGGCAGTACTGGCTACGGAGCAAGGTCGACGGCGTGCTCGTGGGAGCTAACACGGTGATCTCAGATGATCCGAGGCTCTACCCCAAGATCTTCGGGCGGCATGGGAAGTACTACAGGGTGGTCATTGATGGGCTGCTGAGATCTCCGGTGAGCGCTCGAATCTTCGATGTCTCTGAATACGGAACGATCGTGTTGACAACTGGCTGCGCACCTAGAGAGAAGATCGCTGAGCTCAGATCCCGGGGCGTATACGTAGAAGT
>JALWBS010000102.1 GCA_027037025.1 Desulfurococcales archaeon
TTCCCGAAGCCAAGTACCTAGTCATGCTCAACAACGACGCTATAGTATACCGCGATAGCCTTTCGAAGCTAATTGAGTACATCGAGTCCATGCCCCGTGCTTGTGGGATCCAGGAATCATTGAGCTGAGGGATAGCGGCAGAGTTGATAGTTACGGTTGCTACATTGATGAGCTTCTAACCGTGTATCCATTCATGAACCGTAAGAAGGTTGGGGATGTACCTAAGAAGTGCTTTGCCGTGACCTATGTTGCGGGAGCGTACGCTATCTACAGAATCGAGGCATTGAAGCAGATAGTCCTTAAGCACAACAGCATATTTCCGACGGAGGCCTTCGCTTACCTCGATGACGATCTCTTAGGGATCCTCGCATACGCAAGGGATATGTACATGGTGGCGGTTCCCATTCGTAGCGCTAAGCATTACGTTTCGCTATCCTTCAAAGCTGCAGGTTGCGAAACTACTTCGGACTCCGAAACCTGATAACGAAGTCCATGCTCGTGGGCACTCGATACAAACCCATATCGATCCTACACGCTATCAGAGCCACGGTGAAATGGGCCGTTAAGGGGCAGGGAAAGCAAAGAGAAATACTGCTTAGAGCCACGGTGGACGGAGTTAAACTAGCGTACATCATTGAGAGAAAGTACGGTCTAACGCTTCGAGAAAATGAAGTGAAAAGGATACCGTTGATACCAATAAGCCTTGTACACGGGATCTTATCGTTACTGAGTTACTAACCAGGATCTAGATCGGTGATGCAGTTCCTCGAGAAATACGTGGCAACTAAGTATGGAATCGAGTGCTGAAACCAGTTCTACGCTTATGAAGATTTCCTAAGTGCGTTGCTAAGCGATTTACACCTTAACAACAAACCATGGGACAACACGTAGTTGAGGCAGTGGTAAATCCATGTGGAAGTACAGACCATACTCTCCTAGAAGCTCTCCATGATCAGCTGTTAGGATCAATCGACCATTCATTTGAGTCGATAGCTCAGCTACGTACTTTAGAACCCACCTCAAGTTCTCGATGTACGCCCACCTAAGGACTTTATCAATATCTTCTTTATCTCCGTAGTAATCTTTGAGAACGCCCAGCAATACATAATCTATCGAGAAGTGCCCCACAAACCTCCCCAGCTTTCTAACAGTAACGTCTATAACTCTCTCCTTAACCTCGTCACGATTAACTAACTTAGACACGATGTTCTTCATCGATACATACGGTGCGTGCGGTTGAACGTAGTGCGCAACAATCCTGATCCTATTCGGAACACCGACGCGATTCATCAAGCGAATCCTAGCCTTAGCAATCTTGACACCAATGTTAACTCTATCTGGTGGTACCGTACACAGATCCTCAGCCCATCCCCAATCCCATACCTCAACGATGTCCAGAAACTTGTTTCTAGCATCAAATCCTTGAAGGAGACCCCTCTTGTTGACGAGAGGAGAGGCTGAAACATAGATGATGTCCTTCCATAGCTTTGCTCCCCACACCCTCTTAAGCCACTCAATTGTTACACTAGCTGGGCTTAGAACAGGTTTCAAAACCCCGTCGAGGTAATCATGAACGATATCAGCGAACGTATCGTATCTACAAGCATCAAGGACTATCAAGACATCGAAATCTCTTTTCGCGATAAGCTCCTCCTGCCTATCCAGACGCGATCCATCGAACCGCAAAAGACCGATGTTCGCGAGACGCCTATAGATCCTGTACTTAGATCTTAAGCTAGATAGCCATAGACACGTATCCTTAGTAAACACATTTAGAGCTATGTACTTCTTCAAATCGTTGGCGAATTCAATCATATCGCTAACAATGGGTATGAATCTCTTCATCACTTACGACCACCACTCCAAGACCATAACCTTTCTGACTCCAATCCTTAACAAACTCTTTGAATAAAGCGGTTCCTGATTTAATCAGCTTATGTCTTAACTCATTCCAAAAGCGTGGAACACCACTAACAAGGTGAGAAGGTCTTGGAACGATGTCGTGAAACACTATAACGCCTCCCTTCCTAACTAGAGGAGCATATATCTCGAAGTCCTTTTTCACACCTTCGTAACTGTGATCACCGTCTATGAATAGCAGATCTAGCTTAGCTCCTTTCAATACTTTTCTAACTCTATTCAGAGTTTCCTCACTATGGCTATCACCTCTTATCAATACTATCCTTTGGTTACCTCTCTTAAAGCATTTGTATACCAAGCCCTTGAGAAAAGGGTA
>JALWBS010000103.1 GCA_027037025.1 Desulfurococcales archaeon
CCCGACGTCGTGTTGCTAAGGATACAGATAAGGAGCCTTCGACCAATGGAAATGCTGAACTTCCTAAAGAATTTGCTTATGAAGCCTCGGATAACCTCCAGGGATGCTGAGAAATTTGAGAGGTTTGCCTTTACCAAGCTCCCTAAGGTTGTGAAGTTGCTGAAGCAAGCCGAGGACTACGAAGATGCGTTAGCTGCCGAACTGAAGGTGTTGAGAGAGGTGGTTGAACTTGCATATGAGGTAGCTGAAAGGGTAGCCAAAGTAGATCTAGAGCTTGGATTAGGAAGCGCTGTAATGAGCGTGGACGTCGCTCAAAGGCTTTAAGTCGGGTTCACGTAGTCACGAGTCAGAAGCGCTTGGTAGATTGGTGGACCCCGTGAAAAAGGTCACCATAGCCGACTTCAAGCGCAAGAAGGAGCGCGGTGAGAAGATTGTTATGGTTACGGCCTACGACTACCCATTCGCTAAGATAGTTGATGAAGCGGGGGTGGACGCAATCCTAGTTGGTGACTCCCTGGCGATGGTTGTGATGGGCTACGATGATACGCATAGGATAGGAATGAAGGAGATGATTCACCACGTAAAGGCCGTGGCTAACGCTAAACCCCGCGCAATGGTCGTAGCCGACATGCCTTTCGGTAGCTATGAGGAATCTCCTGAGAAGGCGCTTAGGAACGCTATCAAGTTGATCAAGGCTGGGGCTGATGCTGTTAAGATTGAGGGTGGAGCTGAGCTCAGTAACACCGTTAGGAAGCTTGTTCAAGCGGGGATACCGGTCATGGGCCACATAGGTCTCAATCCCCAGAGGTACCTGACGGTCGGAGGCTACAAACTCATGGGTAAAGACGTTGCGAAGGCTGTTAAGATTGTGAGAGACGCTAAAGTTCTCGAAGAAGCAGGTGTGTTCGCCATAGTTATCGAGCATACCGTAGCTGAGGTTGCTAAGGTAATTACGGAGAGCGTGTCGGTGCCGACGATCTGCATAGGTAGTGGTCCGTGGTGCGACGGTCAAGTGCTAGTGCTTCACGATGTTCTGGGACTGAGCCCTGAAATACCGTACTTCGCGAAAACGTACGTAGATCTCCGAGGAATCGCGCTTAACGCCGTAAGATCGTTCGTTGAAGAAGTTAAGAAAGGGGTGTTCCCATCTAGGGAGCATTATAGAAGTGCTGGTACTAACTACCTCGAGGAGCTGAGGAAAGTTCTTTCGAAAGATTAACCAAGCGCTTTGCTATGAAGTTTATGGCCTCCGCCAACGTAGCTCTATTGTCGTAGTTTCTCAGTATCGATCTCAGGTAACGATTGTCTTCTTTAATCAGCCTTCTCGCGGTCTCGACCAGTAAAGGGATTGCTCTGACAACGTTATCCACGATAGTGATGTTGGCACTCATCGACGTTCTGGAAAGCGGATTGAGATCGATGGCTATCACAAGCTTGCCCATATTAACGAGCGCTTGCGTTCGATCTCCATCTTCGAGAGGTACGAGCACTACGTCCGCACGGAGAATCCCTCTCGAGCTAACCCTACGTCTCTCGCTATGGAGTTCGGGAATGACTGCATCTGCATCCTCGCCCACCCCCAGCACCTTACTGGCTCCGAACGATCTGAGTAACTGCGCTATGGCTTGCTCTCTACGGTAGGTTCTGTAGAATAGGTTCACCTCGATATCCGCATCAACAACTTTTGCTAGCTCAACTATGTGTTTCGCTGCAAGCGCAGCGCTGTTGCCATTAACCGAGATAACCGGGTTCTTGGCGAGTATAAGGGCTGCTGCAGCAGCCTCTATCGCTTTCTTTGCGAAGGGCTGCGTGCGCTCGCCTAGTAGATAGTCGAAGCATTCGCCCCTACCATGGGCTATCAAGCCGTGTGGCACGACTATGCCTTTGATCATTGCATTGACGAGCTTTTCTCGTAGTACTAAGGATTCTCTCCTCGGATGAGATGAAGGTACTTCGACGAGGGGTATCTCTATAAAAACCTTCTTCGTTTTCACCAAGGCTCGGCATCATCCCTAGATTTTGACTATTATAGCTCTCGGTATTCCATCGATCATTATAACGCGTAGTGATGCAGAGATATCGGTACCGCTCAGCGCCTCCAAATCTTTTTTTATCGCTTGCAGCGCCATCATCTTGCTGTTTATCGCTTCAGCTGCTTGCTCTAACAGCGTTATTTCGTTCTCAGCGCTTGGATTTATGTAGAGCTTTATGTTCCCGAGTTCAACGACCGACG
>JALWBS010000104.1 GCA_027037025.1 Desulfurococcales archaeon
CAGGGGGTTAGAGAGCGATTTGAACGCGTGGAAATAGTTTCGGAATGCTTTGCTAATTACTACTTCGCAAGCGTTTTGGCGCAAGAGCTGAGGGAGCGCACGGATTGGAGGATCGGTAAGCTTAGGCATAGCCATAAGCATGGTCGCGATCGCATAGTCGGCGACTTGATGAAGAGGTCGTCGCGAGGAACGTTAACGATAGCCGTGATCGATTATGAGAAAGGTATTGCTCGAAAATTCATTGATTACAACTTCGAGCTTCGCGAAGTGGTTAAGGGCGTATTCGTGGGGCGGGCTAAGCGTAGAGATGATGTGCTGGTAATTGTATTCGATCCTAGGATAGAGGATGTTCTGATATGCAGATTCTCTAGAGAGTTGTGCAGGAACATCGATGCGCTGAAACGAATCAAGTCTGAGAGAGCCTATAGCATTGTGAGTAGGGTCATTGGGAAGAGCGAGGTGAAGAAGATTATTTACGAACTCAGCGAAGCAATCATTGCGATGGTGCTCAGTAGCAATAGGAAGTGCTGAGGATGAGTTTTACATTGGAGGATTCTCGCTACTCAATGAGGTACTTCCTAAAAGAGCTTGGTATGGTGCAGAGGAGTTCGTTGTTCTTACTGAGGAGATGAGTTGATTTGTCGAGTCTAGAAAATGAGTTGAGTTCTTAAGCAGGAGGGTTGATCCTTCAGAGGTCTTTGAGAGGGTCGTCGAGTCCACAGCGACGATGCTCTCTTCCCGTTTTGCGATGGTAGGGTTTTGAGGATTGCGTGGTTCGATGCTCCTAAGAATCGTCGCGATGCTATGGATAGAGAGCCCTTGATCCTCGTTGAATTATCTCCTAGCGTTGTTGCCAAGATTCTGCATGTGTATCCGAGGGTTAGGGTTAGTGAGAAGCTTTTTACGGTGATTACATCGGTAATCTCATCGTCTCGGGTTACATGTATCCATGGTCTGAGAAGCATATGCATGTAGAGGTCCGAGAGCTTCGGGATCCTTACAGAGTTCGTGGAGCCTTCAACATAAAGATCGTTAAGCCCAAGGAGGTGCCATCAATGAACGTGATCTGCGGGGTTGTCAAGCTCGTTGAGAAGCACTTCGTATTGCTAAAGCCTTTGGACCAACGCCTCTCTACACCTATGCCTATGGAGAGTAGAGCGTGTCGTAGACATTGGGTACTGCTATGCAAACACAGTGCGGGCACTCAGCAAGAGCATTGTTATTGATATAGAGGGTGAGCTCGCATTTGACGGGGTATCGCTCTACGTGGGTAGAGATGAGATAAAGCTAGTCTCTCGAAACACCATCGAGAACCTGAGGGAGGGAGACGTAGTTTGCATCGCAAATCCTGGGATGTTCTGAAGTGTGTGGACATATGCGTTCCGTAACTATGAATTCTTTCGAAATCGATGGTAAACGCTTATCTATTGATTATCCCGAATCGGTAAATAGAACGATTTAGAGCTCGAGAACCGAGGGGTGGGGCTGTGACTCGCCGTGAATTGTCTAAGGTATTGAAGACACTGGTTTGCGTGGCTATAGCCGGAGCGCTGTTCATCACGGCCATCTTCTACGATGTGAAGTGGTTGTTCGTGATAGCCGCTTTCTTCGACTGGCTCCCTCTCCCCACCAAGTGGATGAGGATAGGTGGATCATTGTGTAGAGAAGCTAAGAGAGTTGCGGTAATGCATGGCATAGTGACCGTAGCGGCTTACGCCGTTGGGATCATTTGGCTATTCATCGACGAGGTATGGATTATCGATCTAGGGTACCTATTCCTATTACTATGGTTCCAAGCCGTCGTGCTAGGGGTCTACACAACAGCTGCAAAACTCGTATCACAAGCTTAAGCTAGGCGGCATCGATCACGGGTTTCAGAATCGACCCGTCAACGATAGGTAGCAAGACGTTAGTACCGACACAAGTCCGACGCCCATCAACACTATCGATGGTACCAAGTTGCCAGGATCTAGGTAGCGATCCGCAAAGGTTACGTCGTAGTACCCTAGGCGTGGTTTGTACAACGGTTTATCGAGGTAGTACCTAACAACGCACACGTATCTCGCACCCACACTCACATGCAGTTCGCCATGGGCATCACCGCTCGTCTTCAGCAGTATGGCTGTAGTGTTCAAGGGTATGGTCAACGGCTTCGACCTCTCGATAATCACCTTAACCTTTCCCTCCTCATATTTAATCACGTAGGCAATGAGAA
>JALWBS010000105.1 GCA_027037025.1 Desulfurococcales archaeon
GGGTCGATATTTATTTTGATCATCGGAAGTTGAATGTGAAAGCAAACGAATTGTCTTTGCTTCAACAAGAACCGGCCCGTTTCCGTTACGAGCATATTCAAAAGCTTCCTTTGCAACCTCTTTCATTTTTAAGTAATCAGTTCCGTCAACAGAAAAACGAAGCAAATTTTCATAACCACTCATCATTGCAGCAATTGAAGCATCTTTACCACCGGTTTGATTTTCAACCGGAACGGATATAGCCCATTTATTATTTTGGATTACAAAAACAACCGGAATTTTTTCTCTGCTTGCCCAATTAACAGCTTCATGAAATTCACCTTCGCTTGTTGTTCCTTCCCCGCTGCTTACATAGGTAACCGCATTAAGTCCGGCTTTTTTATTTGCCAAAGCCGTACCTACTGCTTGAAGAAATTGTGTTCCCGTAGGGCTAGATTGCGATGGTATATTAAATTCTTTAACTCCCCAATGACACGGCATCTGTCTTCCTCCGGACATCGGATCATTTGCCTTAGCTAATTGATGTAAAAAGATATCATCAATTTTAACACCCAAGCCTAGAAGAAATGCCATATCTCTGTAATAAGGGAAAGCCCAATCATAACCGGCATTCATTGCCATGCCAAATGCTATTTGTGTAGCTTCGTGACCGGCGGAAGGTAAATGAAAATATGATTTCCCCTGTTTCAGAAGATTTATAATTTTATAATCCATTGTCCTGGAAGTGTACATTAATCTTAGTATATGTAACAATTCTTCTTTACTGCAGCCTGCAATACCATTTAATTCAATATCTTTTTTACTCTTACCGTTTGTTTTATTTTTTACTTTCATAGTTTCAATATCACTTTTATTATTCATTTATATCCTTTCTTATCTTGTGAAGAGATAAATTTTAATGTTATGCTTAACATAATTTGGTTACCGGAAATTCAAATGGTTGTCTTTGCGAGGAGTGTTTTTCAATGATGTGGCAAACTTCTAATATTAGTAGATTGCCACACTCCGATAAAAAACATCGGAGTTTCGCAATAGCTTGCCCGCATTTGGCGGGACAAGAATTTTCCCGATTACCAATTTGTTATTAGTATATCACTTTTGCTGAAAAGTAGTTTTGGATAACAAAACAGATTTTTTACATCCTAATAAATAATTTCGGAATTTACAATGGTAAAAATATGTTATTCAAATGCTTCTACTATTTTATAGTCGAAAATATTTACAAAATTGTTGATTACTTTATTTTTAACTTCTTCCATATTTTGGATAGAGTTCAATTCTTTACTTAACGAAGTAACTTTTTTATCTTGAATTCCACAAGGAATTATCCCGTTAAATAAATCCAAATCCGTATTAACATTAAATGCAAAGCCATGCATTGTTACCCAACGACTGACTTTAATTCCTATAGCACAAATTTTTCTATCTTCTATCCAAACTCCGGTATATTTTTCGTTTCTGGTTGCATTGGAAATTGAATAATCTTTACAAGTTTTAATTAAAACATCTTCCAAAGCACGTAAATATAAATGCGTATCTTTCTTCCAATTTGCCAAATTCAATATTGCATAGCCAACTATCTGTCCCGGTCCGTGATAAGTAATATCACCGCCTCTATCTATATTGAATACCGTTATTCCTTTTCTATTTAATTCATTTTTATTAAGTAACAAATTATTTCTATCGGCAACTTTTCCCAATGTATATGTATGCGGATGTTCGCAAATTAAAAGTATATCGTCAATTTCTCCAAGTATTCTTTTTTTGTGATAATCTTTCTGAATTTGCCAAGCTTTTTCATACTCGATTAACCCTAAATCGCTAACAATTAACTTTTTAGATATGGATTGATTCATCATAGGCGTTTGCTGCTGCTTCCATTATTGATTCAGATAAAGTAGGATGAGCATGAATAGTATTAACAATAGTTTTATAATCAGCTTCCATTTCTTTTGCCAATCCTAACTCCGCTATTAATTCAGTTGCCTCATTTCCAACAATATGTGCTCCAAGCAGTTCTCCGTATTTTTCATCAAAAATAATTTTAACAAATCCTTCCCGTTCCCCTATTGCCGCTGATTTGCCACTAGCGGAAAAAGGAAATTTCCCCACTTTAACTTTAATACCTTCTTCAATTGCTTTAGCTTCCGTTAAACCAATTGAAGCAACTTGAGGTTGACAATAAGTACATCCAGGTATTGAATTATAATCAAT
>JALWBS010000106.1 GCA_027037025.1 Desulfurococcales archaeon
TCTATCAACATCCTCGCCTGAACCTCTCTTTGCTCAGGTGGTAACCTAAGCAAATCACGTGCGCGATGCCTTATCTTCCTCAACATTGTTTGGAATATCCACAGCTCCCTCTTATTCCTGAGACCGTAGTAACCAACGAGCTCCATTTCCCGAATCAGTCTCTCCTTTATCCACGGATGTCCAGGGGATTCCCACTTCTTCCTAGGTTTCTTAGGATCCCCCATGCTATCACCTCCTCCTCTTAACTCCAACCGTTGGACCTAGACGTCCAGTGGTATGCGTTCTCTGACCACGTACCTTGTATCCAAGCGCGTGCCTAATCCCTCTCCAGCTCCTTATCCTTATCTCGCGCTCGATGTCTTGCCTCGCATAGAATATCAGGTCCGAGCCTACGAGATGCATGTCTCTACCGGTCTCATAGTCCTTCCTTCTATTGAACATCCAAACGGGTATCCCGTACTTGGCGGGGTTACGCAGCACATCCTCGATCTTCTCCACCTCCGCATCGTTTAGAAAGCCTATCTTCATCCTCGGGTCGAGGCCCAGAACCCTGCATATAGCCATAGCGAAGTTGTAGCCTACGCCCTTTATCTTGGACAAACCCCAGGGTAGGGATAGCTCGCCGGATATATCGGTACCCGCGATCCTCACAATGTGCCTATACTCCCTACTCATATCATCGCACCCTAGCTTAAGGATCGCTCACGGCTAGCAATAATGGCGATCTAGAGGTTAAAAGGCTTTGATAATATGCGCTGGGCCAAACCAGCGCCGATCCAACACCTAGCCTCAACTAACCATCGCTACACCGCCACTAACGTTCACATTGAAGCTATCTACTCAAGATGTTAAGAAGCCTCCGTCTACGGGTATTATAGCTCCATTCACGTAGCTAGCGATGTCCGATGCGAGGACAAGCACTACTCTCGCAACTTCGTCGGGTAGCCCAAACCTTCCTAGCGGTACCCGCTTTAGGAACTCGATCCCCGTTTTAACGAGGTCCAGCCTGAGCTTGGTGAACGCTTCACGCTTGAGCTTCTCCACGCTAGGAGTCTTTATGCCTCCAGGAATCACAGCGTTTACCCTAAACCCCTTCCTCCCATACTCCTTAGCTAGCGCTCTAGTCAACGCCACTATCCCCATCTTACTAACATCGTAGTGAACGAGGCCCTTCGCCAACGGTGTTATAGCCTCTATGGATCCGATGTTTATTATCACCCCACCTCGATCGATTCTGCTCCTTATCATGTGCTGACACATCCAGAAAACAGCCTTTAGATTCACTGCCAACGTCTTCTCGAGAAGCTCCTCATCAACGCTTAGAAAATCTTGGAATGGATAGATACCAGCGTTATTCGCGAGAATATCAGGCTCCCTCCCCCGCAATTTAATCCATAAACCATCTATCTCCTTCCTACTTGATAGATCAACCCTGAAGAGCTCTACCCCAACATCGAACTCCTTCTCAATTCTCTTCCTAACGTTCTTCAACCCATGCTCATTCACATCAACGAGATACAGCTCCGCACCCGCTTCAGCGAATCGCAGAGATATGGCCTCGCCAATCCCTGAAGCAGCACCCGTTACAAGAGCACGCCTTCCTCTTAGAGACAACAACTTCGTTATAGGTACGAACACATCCCCACTCGACAAGAGGTGCCCCAGAAGTGCTGTGCAGAGCACGACTTAAGCAACCAAGAATACGCGGCAGGAATTCGCATGGTTCTCGATATGTTTAGAGATCGAGGTGAATACCGCCATAGGTTAGCAAAGGGTTTACCAAAAACAACTTTTAGTTAGTAACTCTGGCGAGATCATTGGCTCGAGGAGTTCTACGATCTGCTCAAGAAGGTTAGGGTTTGGAGTATCTATGGCAATCACGAGAATATGGATGTTCTTAGAAAGATGTGCAACGTGCTGACCGATAGGCACGAACTTGTGGGGGATGGAGGGATGGAGGAGTTTGCTAGTTTAAGGTTCGAAGCTATCAACGGCATCGTTGCTCTTAGGAGGAGGGAGCGAAAGGGTGTTCCCAGGAAGAGACCTGAGGAGTTTGTAGAGATCGCCAAGAGGCTTAGAGGTAAAGTGGATATTTACTACACGACTCCCCAAAGCTTCCTCTACTTGAGTACAGTTTCATAGCCGATGATGGTAGAGCGGAAGCTGTGGACGTAGCTATCTACGAAGTTAAGCTAAGACTGG
>JALWBS010000107.1 GCA_027037025.1 Desulfurococcales archaeon
CACCTCGTAGACGAGGCGTATCGTCTGCGGAACCAATCTTCTCGCGATCCCCGGCTCGAGGGGGTCGGGGACTTCGGTTCTACGTATAGACTCTATATCGGTCAACGCTCTCTCCAGCTCTTCCCCTGCTTGCATCAACGCATCTTCTACACGCGCTCTGATTTCTTCAGACAAATTGTTTGCTACTGAACTAGCAAGCTCATGAAAGAAATTCCTTATGCGTTGATCCTGTAAACTTCTCCACTTCTCTAAACACATGAACCAGGTCTATCAACCTATAAACTGTTCCAAGAACTATTAGATAACCCCTATTCTTGCTAGCTAGCGTGTAAAGGTTGTCGAAGATGTTTTTAAACATTGATGATAGCTTGAACGCCTTAACAATCTCATCCTCGCTATAATGCGGTAACGCCTCGAACTCATCTATGAACACTACTAGATGGAGCCCATATCGATTCCAGACTTTATTCGCGAGAGTTTTCACAGCGTCCAAGAACATCAGATCGCCACGAAGTTCTTGATCCACATACTGCTCTACGTACTTCAACGCCTCCTTAACCATCTCGTTTAAACACTCATGCTCTAGAGTGTGCCTCAACGCGTTCTTAAAGACGTCTCGCAAGGAATTAATCGTCTTGCCTCGGAACACGCTTCGCAACTTGATGTAGATGGGGGCTATGTAGGGCTCTATGAAGGCGTACTCCGCTATGGAGGCGCGTATAAAGAGGGTCTTGCCAGAGCCGAAACTTCCATGGAGTACGATTATCGATGAGCGTTTAGCCTCTATACTTTCCCTGAGGATGCGTACGTAATCGCTCCAGGGCTTACCTATAGGACTGGCTATTCTCTCATCAACTAACTCAGCACAACTTAACTCATCAGATGCTCGGGCATGTATTGGCCTAATAGTCATAGGTACTCACCCACGACGAGCTAGGCTAAGCGTTAGCCTTACCGCTGGGTGATCACTAGCTCTCTTCTCTAACACGCTCAGTGCTGAGTCCACATCTAGAGACGATAAATGCTCGTAGAATTCGAATAGCCAGTCCGTTGGGGTCTCCAACCCCCATAACTTAGCAAGCAACTTCCGGCAGCCCTTGGTGTTACAGCTCGTGAAGAGGCGTAGGTATGGAGGTTCCCTAGCGGGTAGAGTGAGTCCAGCAATCGACATCATCAGTAGTGGTATGGCAAGATCCGTCACTGCGTAAGCAGATAGAAGCACACCATCCTTGGTGTAGCGTAGCGTAAGAGGCTCTATCCTAGACTCGCTACAGGGAATGATAGTGCATGGCATGTAGCGATACAACCTCTCTAAATGCTTGCTCAATATCGAGTAGAACGAGTTGATACTCTCTATCCTTGGCACGCATCTAGACAAGAACGCTAAGAGTATGCTCCTAGGCGTATCATAAGCGAGCACGTAACCCCTGAGGATACTCGAAGCTCTAGCAACGGGATCGAGCCCATCCTCCCAGGGCATTCTAGCGTATCCTCTAACCCTGTAAAACGTTCGCCTACCCTCCTCAACTACGTATACCGAGCTCACTACGCACGAAGCTAATAGAGCCATGAAGAGCTGTTTCACGAATCTATCGCTAACACGCAGACTTCTCATTACGAATCTAGAATCGATCTCGATTGCCTCCCCCCTACTATTGTGCAAACGACTAAGCACGTAGTCAATCGCAATTAGGCTCCTGTACAACTTTGATTGAAACGTGGTTGTTCTGCCACCGAATAACCGTCCAGAAAGAGAGAGTTTGCCATCCTCATAGAAACTCACGGAGGGGCTAGGTTCTAACTCGGTAACTATGCGCACAGGGTCTCCACCTCCTTTGCCTCGGTCATCGCATCGATGCAGAGTAGCGATAGGACAAAGGCCAGTTCAACCCGCTTGTGCTCACACTTATCGTGCTCAACGCGAACATTTTTACGCACGTTCTCAAACTGGTGTCGTACTTCACGTAGTCCATGCCTACGCTCGCCACAGCATCTCGGACTTTGGAGTCGTGTGTCAAAACAACACCGTTTATAGAACCTCTGAGCTCGCTACATGCACGCTCAAGAGAGGGTAAAATCCATGAGAACAGATCGTAGCAAACAGCATCAAAGAGAGAACTTTCTCTCCTTATCTGCTCAATCTTTGCCTTGTTACAGCGGTAAAGATCGTTCAGTACAGAAATGCATTTATCGTGAGCCTCCCTCTTCTTTATTCCTCGATGAGGAAGAATCCTGATTAAGGAGCATACATCTTCGAGTTCCCCGTGCTCAATAGCTCTTTAGACGACCCGCGGCGTTTATGGACTCAGCTAAATAGAAGTGCAACTGTGTAATACTTAGCGGATTCAACTCCCTCATGAGGTTTTTAGCGAAGCTCTCCATCTCTATCAATAGGCTCTTTAGCTCTTCAGCACTGCATACATTACTTACCATAGTATGGATGCGCCTCACTTCTTCAGCGATAAGGTCTTGCTCGGAATACGCTAGGTAAACTTTGGATCCCGATACATTTACATGCATTTTCAGTAATAACAGTACTGCTAGAGCGCCCGCCGCAATATGTTTCTTAGCCAGATCTTCATCGCTACGTATCGCAGCGACGTCTACTATTATGGCACAGCCCAGTGACGAGTTTTCCAAGGGTTCCGAACCTCATCTGGCGCTTCTTAGATATTCATTTATGAGGCTTCTGTACCCATCGACGAGGTACTCAGGTATGCTAAACGGTTCCTCTACCCTCGTCACCTCCACTCTATCTCTCTTTGGCTTAAGCTCGTACTGCTCGACGTACTCACTCACTTTCTTACCGAGCCACATAGTGAATTCGTGAGAGAGCGTGGCTAGCAGGAGCGGGTTATGAGTCGTTAGAATCATCATGTTGTTGCCACGCTCAAGCGCTTCCTTAATGGCTTGAGCAATGTTCTTAGCGACCACGCTCAGCTGCTTTAGTGTGAGACCGAACTCCGGAGAATCGAGGATCAGCACAGTGTTCTTCTTTGTTACGAAGTATGCTAGTCCTAGGGCTAGGAGAGCTAGGTTTAGCAACGTGAAGCTTTCGCGCACTAGTGGCACGTTATAGTACGTCCTTAGCTCGACCAGGTCAATGGGTTTGAGCGGCACATCATCTCTCATGGTCTTCATGAACTGGTGCACAAATCTGCGGAAGCAGTTCTCAACCTCGTTATCCATGGAGACTCTATCTATCAAATGCCTATAGTGCTTTTCTATGGGACCAAGTGTTAAAGTACTCCCCTCGATGTAACGATGTCCCTGCAATTCCGTACCTTGTTCACTACGATGCTTTGAGAGCATGTATAGTACATTTCTAAAGTACTGCACGCGCTCCTCTAAAAGAGGGACATGCCAAAGCACTCCAAGACGTTTCTCTACCCTAGGCAAAGCGATGTACTCCTTCGGCTCGCTCTTCACCCTGTACACACAGATGTTATCGATGTTTATGTCCACCACACTATCCTTAGTCATTACCTCTTCATAGTTAGGTACCAATGCATCGAGTTCCTGCCTCAATAACTTAGATGGCTTATCCCATTCCCTCACACCGCACGCCAGCATCGCAACCGTGATCAGCTTAATCAACAGAGACTTGCCCGTTCCCGGCGCACCCAGCATAAGCACTAACGGCTTCTCGAAACACAGAGCCACATCTTTAAAAATCGCGAAGTTCACGATCTTAATACTCATCTTCATTCAGAGTTCAACCCCCACCTAACTACTTTTAGGTATGGGTTTATAACGATGCCCAGGATCATGATGACCTATAACAACCAAAGCTTTTTCCAAAGCCGCACTAAAACAAAGCCAAATAGAGTCCTTCGTTGCTCAACTCTATATCCACAACAATTATATATACGATATTCACGGATTAATCTACGCCCCACGGATCTCACGGATCTTAGTCTAATCGCTACAGAGTATCTCCTCAATGCTTAGGACTATGTACTGATGAAGGGTTTTATAGCGCAATGGATAAGGATTGCTTTTGATACTGTTGGGAAGCTATGCACAATCTATGGCTATGATTCACGTTGGTGTGGTGTTGGATGGCTATGGTTTTTGGCGATGGGTCTCGAGCTGTGGATATGCGGTGTTCTGCGCTGTGTTTCGAGGGGTTGGGCTCGTCGAGATCGTGCTTAAACGTTTCGGGTTCGTTTCTAGAATAATCGCTGTTTTGTCCACGTTGTTCTCATCGATCAGCACGTTGAGCTTTGCGAGCTCTGGTGGTTTCGAAGGTTTTTCTTATGTCTCTGAACTCGGTGGTGTCGATCTTCTTAACGAGGCTTCCCAGATTCTCCATCTATGCAACGCTTGTCTCAAGCACTGCCTATTCAATGGTTAGCGTTTTCGCCAGCGCTTTGAGGTGTTGTCTGAAGTGTTTCTTCACAAGCTCTCTATTCTTCGCGAGTGCGGTGAGCACCTCTCGCTGTCTATCCTTCGACAATCTTCTCCACTCCTGCTTGGGATCGACGTTGTTCTGCAGCCGATGCTTACCGAGTTCTTCGGCTAGCCTCAGCAGGTGATCCTCTATAGTATGCTTAACGAATCTCGGATCTTCAACTCCGTTGATGACTACGTAGAGCGTGGCGCGATCAGACTCGATGCAAACCAGCCTCCCGTTCACGTCCTGATCCACGACATAGTCTTTGATCGGTAACACCACTCTCTGCTTAACCCTTTCATGAATGTTGCTGAGCTCCATCTCCTCCTGATCTAGCACAACGATCACCTTTCTATAGCCTCGCTTGACGTACTCGTGAACGACGTTGAGGATCGAGAAGTGCTTGTGTTCGGGAAACGCTATGTCGACGACTCTCTGCCCATCGAGTACGTGAGCTATCGCGAGCATCACGCGGTTCTCCGGATTGCCGTTGGCCACGACGATGAGAATATCCGTGTGTATCGAAGGGCTTTGCTCCAGCGCTTCTAGAAGCCTAGCTCTTCTAGCGAAGGCGAGCATGTCGCGCGCTAGTCTATGTGTTGGGTCGAGGGGTCTCAGCTTCAAGCTCTCACGTCTATTCCGAGGCTCTTCAGCTTCTCCACGTCCTCAACGCTGAGGTACTCGGTTCTCAGCTCGCCGTTCTCGAGCGCGAGCCTGACTATCGTCGCCTTGTCGCATAGCTCGGCTATCGTCGTCACAGCCTCTAGGCTATGGCTCGTCACCACAACCTGCTTACCTCCGTCAACGAGCTCCGCTAGCCACAGAGCGAGGAGCTGGAGAGCGCGAGGATTCATGTGAGCCTCGACATCGTCCCACAGAACGATCTCGGGATCCACGTACTCCACCACGGTCCTGCTGAGCACGAGCATCTTCACGCCGTCCCCAACATCCCCAACCCTAACCCTAGCCCTATCGCCTCGGTATAGGTACAGCGTTGGCTTTCCGCCGAAGGGTTCGGCGAGGATATCGATATACTTCTCGCCAGCTATCTGAGAAACCCACTCAGCTACTCTCGAAGTGATGCCCCGATTCGCGATATCGGTCCAAACCGAGTAGAGAAAATCTTGGAAGCGATGGACGAGATCGTACCTCACGATAACTACATCGGCTAGAACCTTAACGAGGCTGAACCCTCCACCACCGCGAAACCTATGCACATGAGCTATCTCCTTACCCCCAGCGCTTCTCCGAAGCTCTTCCCTATCGATGGTGAGAAGCTCCTCGAGATTCACAGGCTTGTCCACTAGGTAGAAATCCAGGTGGTCTCGATGAACATCTATGACTATCGTCCTAGCCACCTCCTCGCGGGTACGGAAAGCGATGAGCGCTCTAGAAACGCGCGCACCATAGCTATAGACGAGGTGATCGAGGCTCTCGCTCGCGTACGTTCTATGGATATAAGAGAGGATGTTCTGGATATCGTAGTTGCCGAAGATAGGTCTAAAGCCGTGAGCTAGGGCAAGAGCCTCTAGAATCGTCGTTTTTCCACTGTTGTTAGGCCCAACAAGTATCGTGAGAGGAGCTAGCTCCACCTCACCACGAACGATACCGCGAAAGTTCCTCAGAACGAGCCTATCGATGTGAATCACCACGCCCTACCCCATAGACGTAGAACTACCACGACTAAAAGCATTGGACTAAAGGCATTGATTAAAGCTGATAAAGTTCGTAAACCAGATGCGCAAGAAGATACATCGTTGTTGAGAGTCTCCCAAACATCGTTTCCACAACAACCCTTACTCAGTTGATGACTAGAGGCGATGCACGATTCCAAACCTCGAGCTCTCTTCGTTGATGTAACCTAGCGAGCATGTTGTTGCGCTTCGCGCTTTTCGTCTCGACCCAACTCAGTTAGTAGTGCGTCGATGTCTATTATTTCTAGGGCTGTTACCTCGTTCGTCTCGGAGTCTCGGTACAGACGTATCAGCGGATGTATTGGCTCTCCAAGCTCGTAGCTCCTAGGCTCTCCAAACCTTATGTGCAGCACACCAAGCCTCTCCCCATTGCTGAGCCCGCTACCCGATCTCTTCCCCGTGTTTGGAATCCCTAGGCTCAGCGTAGTCCTTTAGGATCGCTATGTTCAGCTCTAGGAGCATTCTAGTGAACTCCTCTAGTACGTCTATCGCGAAGTCTAGTCCCTTAGCCCTTATGTACTCCTTTAATTTGCTGAGCTTCCTTATGCCGAGCCTCGTTTGCGCTAAGCGCCTCACTATCACGAACTCCACCTCGTTAACTATCCCAGTGGTCACGGCTAGATCGGGGTACGAAGCCATGAGCTTCTCAGCCTCATCAGCACGCTCCCCCTCGAGAAGGTACTGTACAAACACGTTGGTATCCACAACAATCAACGATCACACCTTCACAACCTTTCAAACTCCGCCTCTAGCAAAAGCTCCTCAATCTCCTTCTCACTCGCCCTACCGAGAATGCCTCTGTACCTCCTGAGCTTCTCGATCCTATCCTCAACATCGATTATCCTCACAATCAGCTCCTTACCCTCGGGAATCTCTACTGGTTCTAGCGGCTTGAACACACCATTCTCGTACCTAACTCTGATAACCCTAGACACTGTCTTCGCCCAGCAAAAACGCTTGTCTTCAGCTCAAATAGCTTCATCTAGAGCTTGGGATCTTGAAGAGCTCGCAACTCGACGGGAAGGTCAGTATCGTGTCTACGCCGTAGTGTCTACAGGTTAACGCTATGATCGCATCGCTCGGCAACAACCTACGCCTCATCATAGTCTCGTAGAGTTCCTGCTCTGTGTAGATGCTGAGCACCAACCTCATGTTCAACCTCTTGATGAGCTCCCTAACCGCATTAACAACCTCCTCCGGATACCCATGTCTCTCTATCCACCTCCTTAC
>JALWBS010000108.1 GCA_027037025.1 Desulfurococcales archaeon
GACCCTCAGATACTTCGCTCTCGGGCTAGGCTCTACCCCTAAGAGAGCTTCTAACGCACGCGTGTAGACATCTGCGTGGATGGTGTTGCATATTCCGCAGGTTCTAGACACTATGAACAGATCCTTGTAGAACGTGTTGTATTCGCAGAGCTTCTCTATCCCTCTATGGTTGTACCCCGTCACTATCTCAACATCGACAACCTCCTCACCATCTGCATAGACCCTCAACATGATGGGTTCGTGCAGCGCCGGATGCTGAGGACCTATTGGGATTTCGAGCGTTACGACGTTCTTCTCATTGCTCATTTTCCCAACCTGTAATCCTTTCTCAGTGGATACACGCCTTTCTCAGCTATTTCCTCGGGAGCGAAAACAGGTCTTCTTAAATAAGGATTACCCTCGAAGACCACACCAAAGAGATCGTGGATCTCGAGCTCTCCTACGAGAGCTGAAGGAAGCATGTTCACAACAGATCCTATCCGAGGGTCTTCGCGAGGTAGGGTTGTTCGTATGCACAGAACTTCGCGCTTTCCGAGAACTATGAGGAAGATATCGAGCTCGATGACCCTCTGATCCGGTCTATCCACAGCCACGTACGTAGATACGAAAACCTTGTCTCTACCAAACGTCTCCACGACCTTCTTAACCGCTTCGACGAACCTATCTCGGGGAACCGTAAAGACCTTGGTATTGCACTTAATCTCTTCGAAACCTGCTGCAAAGTCCTTGAGAACCTGTTCGAATTCCATTCTCGAAGCACCTCCTACGCACGCTCTTTGCGGGGTAGCTCCTGAAGAAACCTAACTATTCCATGGAGTATCGCCTCGGGTCTGGCGGGGCAGCCCGGTATGTACATGTCCACAGGCACGACCTTAGATGCTCCTCCAATCACTGCGTAGGATCCTTTGAATACCCCTCCATCGTATGCACAGGCTCCTACGGCGATCACGAACTTCGGCTCGGGTATTTGGTCGTAGAGTCTCTTTAACCTTTCTGCTGCTCGACGAGTTATCGGTCCTGTAACTATCAGTATATCGCCGTGCCTAAACGATGGTGCGAGCCTTATCCCGAAGCGCTCGGGATCGTACAGAGGTGTGATCGCTGCTAGAACCTCGATATCGCATCCGTTGCAAGCACCTGTATTGAAGTGGACTATCCATGGCGAGTAACGTATCACCTTAATGCTGAAAGTACCCAAGTTTTCATCCTCTCATGCTGTTGTGTTCTTGAGCTGACCTAGAGAGGTGTGAGAATTCTACCTAAAAACATCTTTGAGAGCTACGCTAAGAATGATAAGCATCGAGCTAAATATACTTCAACGCTGAGCACTGTGAACTGGCGAGAACTTGGCATCCCCCGTGAGTAAAGACGTCGTTATCGTTGGGGCTGGGGTAGCGGGGCTTTACGCAGCTTATAGGTTGGCGAGTCAGGGGCTAGATGTACTCGTGATAGAGAGGAAACCCGAGGAGATGATAGGGGAGAAGGTGTGTGGAGATGCTATAGGGAAGCACCACTTTGATGAGCTGGAGCTCGAGTACCCAAAGATGGGCGAGGAGTGCGAGGGAGTGTTTCGAGGAGTAAAGGTTGTGTCTCCCGATGAGAAGCACGTGATAGAGGTTCTAGGAGAAGGCTACGCTCTGAATCGAAAGGCGTTCGGTGTAAGACTGTACAGGATGGCTCTTAGCAAAGGAGCTGAGGTATGGACTTCTCACAGGTTCTACAAGCCATTGACTGAGGGTAGTTGGGTGAAGGGTATCGTGGTACTGCGACAGGATGGAGCTAGAATCGAGGTGAGGGCGAAGGTGACGATAGATGCAAGCGGGGTTCCGGGAGTCGTTAGAACCTCTCTACCTCGTGAATGGTGGGTTTCGGAGCCGATACCGAAGGAGGATATCAATGTTACATACCGAGAGATTTGGGAAGGTGATATAGAGGGTTTGGACCACGACTTCGCATGGATATACCTAAACGTAGACGTAGCTCCTGGCGGTTACTGGTGGCTGTTCCCGAAGAGAAGGGGGGTGTACAACGTTGGTCTAGGCGTTCAGGGAGGGCGGGCTAATCCACGAATAAACTTCCTGAACTTTGTTAGGAAGAGGTTCGAGAAGAACATCTCGAACGTAATCGACGCTGGAGGAGGGATCGTACCGACGAGGAGGCCTATACCATGCATGGTATGGAACGGT
>JALWBS010000109.1 GCA_027037025.1 Desulfurococcales archaeon
ACCTAGAGATTGAGTGCATAGCACCCTCGAAACCCGCAGAAGAGGTATCGCCGATTCTCCAAGATGTCGACTCCATGATAGACATGCTCACAGTGCTCACAGACATAGCTCACTACCAGTTGAAGATACAAGATCCCCAGCTCGTCGAGGAAATCCTAGATCTCGAAGAAGCTTTCGATACGCTACGGATAAAGGTGTCTAGAGCTATCATCGCTTCTAAAAACCTGTCGAACGACGATAAGCTAGCGTTGTTGCAATTCGTAACAAGGTTGGAGGACGTATCCGATGCCCTCACATACATCGCGACAATACCTGCACAGGACGAGTACCGCGACGTTCTTTCGGAGATAATCGAGAGCTCGGATGAGAGAATGACCGTCTTCCAAAGTCTTAGAGACGTAGAGCTGAGCGAGATTGCTAAAGCGTTAGATGATTGGGATTCTCAACCGCTAGCGATTAAGAGAGGTAGCGAGTGGATCGCAATAACCCCGTACAATATACATAGGATAAGGGTTTCCAAGGGAGATAAGATACTCGTGCTCTACCCAAGGATATTCGAGAAGGAGATACTCTCAACGCTTAAGCTATTGGGTTTAGAGAAGGGTTAAGCACTACAAACACTTTTAGACCCCTTCCCAAGACCCCGCCGTCGGTGAACCGCTTGGAGATCCAGACCTCTAACCCTTTTTCACAAGTTAAAGAGCTTGACGCGTGCAGCGATCTCGCCGAGAAACTGCTTTCGAAGATACGCCAATCCCTAGCTAAGTACAGAGGTATCCGTAAACCATTGCTGGAGGAGGGGGTGTTCAAGAGGATCGCCTACATATCTCCGCACGACGTCGAGATAGACCATGTGCTTAGGAAACCGGTCTCGATATTCAATCCTGGAGCAACGATTATGGGTAACGACGTGCTCATCTTTCCGAGGATAATCCCCGGATACTTCTGGTACGCTTCAGCCATAGGCTTCTTCAGGATCAGACTCGATGACCTTCTCAACGGAGTGATAGAGCGACCTCTACGGGTATCCATCGCGATCTACCCCAGCAAACCGTGGGATATTGGAGGGTGTGAAGATGCTAGAGCGCACCTTGTCAACGACAACGAGATATACGTTCTATATACGGGGATAGTTCCTGGTCCCCGCAAGTTCCACGTCTACGGAGGTAGATCGACGCAGTGCTTCGCATCGCTAGATGCATCGCTGAATCTCCGTAGATCAGGGTTCTTAACCATAAACTTCGGCGAATCCCGGTACCTACCAAGTGATTGGCGGGATAGCGCATTCGTAAAGAGATTTGGAAAAGAGTGGAGCTTCTTAACGAGGATAACTATACACAGTTCCCAGGTTTGTTGGAAGTGCATGCTCAATCTCGAAGATCTTACGATAGATGCCAACACCCTCGAACCCAACCTAGTCAACGAAGATTGGGAGGTCAAGGTAGGGTGGTCAACTAACGTCGTTGAGCTAGGGAAGGGAGAGTATATCGTTGGATGGCACGGAGTTCAAAACGTCGATAAGAGATACCTGAATGGATTAGCGATAGTCGATGAAGAGGGGAACCTAAAAGCATTGACTAACTATCTGCTCGGACCAACGGAGCCCGCGGAGTACTACGGCGATAGACCTGGGGTTATCTTCGGAGACGGTTTGATTAGGTACCGAGACCTACTGATATGGATAGGGGGAGTAGCTGATCAACTGATAGGTATCTACGTAGCCGAACTCGATAAAGTACTTGAGAAGATGGTGTGGATATCCAAACGCTAGAACCTTATATTCATACTATCCTTAACCGCCTTGAATACGACGCTAGTAACACTCTTCTTAATGTACGGGTTCTTTAGCAACCTCTTCACGAACTTATCGAGATCCTCAACGCTCTTAAATAGCGCAACTATAGCAACATCGAAATCACCCGTTATGTCGTACACTATCCTAACGTTAGGTTCCTTAGCCAACTGCTTCTCAACCTCCTCTATATGAGCCCCCTCAACGTTGAGGAGAATCAACGCTAAAAGACCGTAACCAAGCTTCCTGTAATCTATTTCAGCTCTACACCCAGCTAGTACCCCGAGTTGCTCCAACTTCTTCAACTTCTTCGCTATGATGGTCGGAGACTTACCAAGCATACGCGCGATCTCACGTGCACTTCTCCTACAGTTCTCCGTTAGTATCCTCAGTATCTCCATATCTAGATCATCCAACTCTCCTCCTAAACCCCTAATCGGAGAGTCGTTCATTATACACACACCTTATTCGGTAATACCTTAACTAGTAGGGGTAATCTAGTGTAGTTCAGAAAGCGTTTGCATAGAGAAAGCGTTTGCATAGAGAAAGCGTTTGCATAGAGAAAGCGTTTGCATAGAGAAAGCGTTTGCATAGAGAAAGAATACGTAAGAACACTTCCATACCGAGGTATGCGAACAACATATTCGTTTCCTCACCGATCACTTGAGGATTCCGCGCTGCTTAAGAATGTGTTCTAGATCTGCTACCACCTCCTCCGCTTCTCGCGAAGCATCGATTTCTATGAGGAGACCTTTGCGGCGGTAGAACTCTATTATCGGTGTAAAGGTTTGGAGATACAGTTCGTAACGTCTCCTAACTACTTCAGGTTCATCATCCTTCCTTCTAACGAGCTGTGAACCGCAGACATCGCATATCCCAGGGGTCTTGGGGGGTCGCCATTTGATGTGGTATACCGCTCCACACTTTGGACACACCAATCTTCCTGATACTCGTTCGATTATGACTTCTAGCGGGGCTTCGAATAGTATCGCAGCGTCTATCGTAGTTATTTTCTCGAGCTCCTCAGCTTGCCTCAATGTTCTTGGGAATCCATCGAGTATGAACCCTCTCCTACAATCGGGTTGGCTCAGTCTTCTTCTAACGACTTCTATGACGATGTCGTCGGGTACCAGCAAACCTTTCTCGACGTACTCCTTAACCTTCTTACCTAGCTCAGTTCCCTTAGCTATCTCTTCGCGGAAGATATCTCCCGTGGATATATGGGGAATTCCGTACTTCTTAGAGAGCATGGAGGCGTACGTACCCTTACCTATCCCAGGAGGCCCTATGAATACGAGTCTCAATGCGAATCCCGCTAACTATCTCTCAGAGATTCGTGTAAAACGTTTCTGCATTCCTTAGACGAACTTCTTTAGAACCTCAGGTACTTGGTTGAGGCTCGACACAACGGCTATTCTGGCCTCCTTAACAACCACTAATACCTCCGAGTACCTATCTATGAGCACCCCATACATTCCCGCAGATAGAGCACCACCGAGATCCTCAACGATGCCATCACCAACGTGAGCTATCTCCCCAGCTTCTACCCCGAGCTCTTCAGACAACTTAATGAAGATTCTTCGATCAGGTTTACACAGCCCTACCTCGTCGGAGAACATGGCTACGCTAACGAACTTATCTATCGAGCATCTATGCAGTAGAACCCTTGTTAATGCACTGGGCCAGAACAGAGTGTTTCCAAGAATAGCTATTTCGATTCCGTTAGAATGCAGAATTTGAAGCGTTTCGATAACGTCGTCGAAGAGTATCTCGTTGCAACTCACGGTATCGAAGGTCTCTATGAGCGCTTTCTTGAGGTCCTCAACCCGTATCCCAAGCTCTCTAGCCATCATTCGACAACTCTCTTCAACAATCTTCGACTCGTCGAAACGCGCTAAGCGTCTCATTTTCTTAGCTTCTACATACACCCTACCTATCCTGTCGAGTAAGCTCTTGCTTGAGCCGAGCTTATCTCCGTGATGTTGATGGAGGATCTCCGCGAGCTTTCTGTAGAGAACGTCTATTCTAAGCAAGGTGTTCCAAACGTCGAACGACACCACCTTTATCAATGGCTACACCAGGTTCTCTCGGAAGTAGGAACCCCTATAGATCTTCTTCGTTGCTCTGTCCAGAGATACGAAGACCAGCTGAGCTATCTGAGCCCCTCTCTCGATCTCGATCCCATGGGGGTTGAACACCGTTAGAAGCCCCTCGCCTCTACCTTCGTACCCTGGATCCCAAACAGCTGTGTAGATCACAGCCCCCATTCTCAGCAGAGTTGATCGAGGTATTGCCAAAGCTAAGCAGTTGGGTGGAACCCTTACGTACTCCATGTACCTCACTTTGTAGCTACCCGGAGAGAGAACGAAAACCCCGTTGCTTGGCTGCAGCTCTTCAACCTCTGGAAGACTCTTCCCGCTCTTCGTAACGATTCCCCGGCCACGAAAGGCGAAGACCTTGTCGAGCCTCAGCCTAAGACCGCTACAATCGACTTCGCTAGGATCCACCCTAAGCAACTCGATTAAGGACTCGGGTGAGAGAGCCATTCTCCTCCCGTCGAAGTTCTTCGTAATCGAAGAGGATTTAACGAGTTAGGCGCTGCACGGAGTGACTCTATAAACACCTGGCTTTGGGCAGTAGACCAAGCCCTTCGACCTAAGCCTTTCCAACACCAGCTCTACGCTCCGCACGTTCTCTAAGCCGAGCTCCTTCGCAACCATGTGCGGATCAGCTCCCTTAGGCTCGTACCTCTCAAGTACTCTAAGAACTGCCTTCTCTAAGCCACGTAGCTTCACCACCAACGTAGGGCGGTGCGCTATCTCCGAAAGCAGCGCGTCGAAGGCCTTCTCCATCAGGTTCAGGGCCTCGTCCACGAACATCGATGGATCTTCGCATCCACGCACTCGGCACATGGCCATGGCTAACCGCAGAGCTGTGCTAGGCCTTGCACGGTAATCCACGGAGAACATCCTCATCCTAGGGTCGAGCCCCTCCCTAAGAACCCATGTGTGGAGTCTAGAAGAGGCGTAGCTCAGCAACTCCCTCATCTTATCCGGCGTAACTCTGGGCCTAACCCCCTTGAACCAAAGCGTTAGATCCACAGCATCGAGATCAACAATGGATTCCCTAGGAGCTCTAAGCACGATCGTTGGGTAGTCCACCGATTGCATCTCTACGATCTTACTCGGATCACCATCGACATCGGCCGATACCTCAGAGTATCGAGAAATCGCTTTCTCCACGACCTTGATCCTATCAGACGTTACCCTACCGAACTTCCAGATCAGGGGGATGCTCATAGTCAATCTCCTGAGCCTCTTATCAAGGTAACTCTTGTGATTCCCCAACACGGCTTGCCTAGCTCCACCAGCACCCAACCCGAGGAGCTTCGGGGACGAAACGAGGCAGAGAACGGCTAGATCTTCCGGAGTTACTGTTTCGACTCCGTTCAACGCTCGCTCTTTCAAATACCTATAGTCTGCGTAAGGCTTCGTCTTAACGATGGTTCTAATCGAAACCCTTTCGACAACCAAACTACGTTTACCACTCTTGAAGCCCTCGACAACGACGGGCTCTCCATGGATAGACGCTGCTACCCTACTATCTAGGTTCTCGAGCTTCAACACCGCTCCTGCTAGAAGACCTATGCGAAGAAAGCTCGCTCCGCCTTTATGCACAACGAAGCCGCGGAGAGAAAGGTATTCGCCTATGGGAGATCGCTCGAAGATCATCAGATCCTCGAGGAGATCCCTATCTATGGACAGCACTGCCAATCCATTCGCAGCACACATCCTGATATCCTTGAGCGTAAGACCTTTCTCACGACGCTTTCTCAAAGCCAGACCCTTCACAATGCTGAGACGAAGGTAGGGAGATATGCACGCACTGCCTCCCCAAACTAATGTCGGTCGCCCACGATCTCGATCAGTATATTCTTAGCTCTGGAATCAACTCCTCGAAGGTTTGATACGAATGCCCTTACCAGAGATTCGAGCATTGAACACACGAAGCGGTTCATGGGCACGGTAACACCGTCAACCACGAGCTTTGCTCGACACATCGCTATGCAAGATACTCCTGCTCCACGTAGCCACGCATCGATAGCTTCTTCACACGTACTGTAACCACAAGCTCCACAATTCAACCCTGCAACAAAGCGCTTTCCGTACTTCCTAGCCTCCTCGACTACCCTATCGACGAGGTGCTGCACATCGTCGAAGCTCAGAATTCTTCTACCGTCAACACAGCTACGATCTTTCGACGCTACGATCTTCGCGTCGGGGAACCTCTTCTCTACCTCAGCTAGCTCGTTGCAGTTATCGATGACCACAACTCGGTAATCGCAGCGCTCCTTCTTGAAGCCTTCGGCTACGACTATCGGGCATCTGGTTAAGTACGCTAGATCTCTGAGATTCGCGGAGACCCGCGCGAGCTGGATAATCATGGATTCGTGTATCGCTATCGAGACGCTGCATCCCGCTCTAAAGTACTTCTCGGAGTCTTTATTCATGGAGCTGGGCTCCTCGTGACAATGTTTAAGAGCCCCAACCCTAAACCCTTTGCTTACGAGGCTCTTAGCCATGGCTACTCCAAGAACGGTTTTTCCGACTCCCTTCCTCAGGCTAGAGACGCAGATCACGAAGGGTGGTATCAAAGCTCTTCCACCTCGATCTCTTTAGCAAGTCCCTCAACCTCTTTCTTAGAAGCGCGTAGTGGTCCAGGAGCCGAGAGCTTTATGCTTACGGCAGCGGCGACGAACCTCGTTGTTTCGGCCCCACTCATCCCAGCAAGCCTTGCGTATATACATGCAGCAACCGCCGTATCTCCGCGACCCGTTCTACCAACAACACGCGTAACTCTGTAACGCGCAAACCATCTTCCCTCTCCCGTCGAGAGGTATACTCCTTCGTCCGTCGTCAACAGAACGTTTTTGAAGCCGATGAGGTGGAGCTGTCTGAGAGCTTCATCGATGCTCGAAGCCCCCGTCAGTATCTTAGCTTCACGATCATCGACTTTCAGGAGTTCGATGTAGTTAGCTGCTTCGCGTTTCCATACCCAATCGACGTACTCGATCTTGGCACCCCTAACCTCCCTCGTGAATCCCTGAGCATCTACGTAGACAGGTGCTTTGTTGGAGGCTCTCTTAATGAACTCCAAGCTGAAGTCCTTGGTTGTCTGAGGCCCCACGTATATCGCGTCGGCGTATGCACACAGCTCGACATCCTCATCGCTGAACGGCGTTGTGTTCTCCAGAACCTCTATGGTTCTAGACCCGTTCGCTTCGTACAGAAGTCTGCACTTCATAGTGGTAGGACTAGGTATAAGCCTAGTCCAGACCCCCATGGACTTCGGAAGATCGAGGAGATACTTCTCAGCTTCGCTCAGCCTAACGATCATCTCGACGCATGCACCCAAGCTTCTTAGGGCAACAGCTACGAAGAAAGCGCC
>JALWBS010000110.1 GCA_027037025.1 Desulfurococcales archaeon
CGGTTATGTTCTGACCTATTCCGAGCTCATTCAATTTCTCAGCGATCTCTATCGAAGCTGGGTAGGCTGCCGCGACCTTTATCACTAGGTTAGGCCTACCTTTCTCAACGACGTCGAAGCCCCACAGTAGGTACTCGTCGTACACCTTAAGATCGCGCTCCAAACGCTTGTAGAACTCCTTGGCTGCCTCAACGCTCTTCTCAACGTCGTTAGCTATCAACGGGTTGAGCTGGTAGCTGACCAAACCATCGTGGTACCTCGACACTATGAACGGTACCCTGAACACTAGGAAGTTTTCGAGTAGCCCAAAGCGCGTCGCCTCCATCGCTATATCGTCAGCGTACTTATCCGGATCCTTGAACCACTCTGGGTGCTCCTTAGCGAGAACCTCCTTAGCGTACTCCTTGAACTTCTCCCACAGCTCCGGGTCATCGTCGTAAGCGCGGGCGGCTAGGGCTGGATTTGTAGATACCTGAACGTAGCCTAGATGCCTAAGCCACCTCAGTCCCAGCGCGTAATCGTTTCCGAACTTGCATAGACCTCTTTCATACGCGACTCTGTAGAAATTGGTCGTGAGCTCGCTCTTCATCGCATCGAAGTAGCTTAGAGCTAAGGCATCGTCACGCAGCTTCTCCTCGACTCGCTTAGCCATGGATGCTAGCATGCTCACTCCCTTGTTAACTATTTTCATGGATCGCAGCTGCTCCTCGATCACCGCACGTAGGATCACTGGGTAACCATACTCTCTCCTCTCAATCTCTTCGAAATTCTTGAGGTTCTCCAACAGAGCGTCTATGCTCTTCGAGACCTCCTCTGCATCGAGCCCAGCCCATCGGGACTCCACGCCCACCAGGTTCCACAGCATCTCTAGGAACAGATCGTATATCCTTGCGCGAACAACAATTCTACGCTTTTTATCATCCTCATCGGAAGCCCTCAGCGGTGAGTTATCCACGAATTCTATGTATGCTCTTCTACAGAGGGCTCCGATTACGTCGAAGAGTATGCCCTTCATCCAGGGGAATGCAATGTGATCCGCGGCTAACTTCGTATGTCCCTCAAGCGCGGTCTTCAGAATGTGATCGGCATGATCTACGCGGGGAGGGATGGGGAGGACGAGCTTTTCGGGTTTCGCGGTTTTGATAACGTTCCTAACGTAATCTAGGCTAAGAGCGCTTGAACTCAATCACCTACACCCTCGAGGCTTCACCTCAAGCATCGATATAAATCTAGGGATTACAAGCGCACCACAAGCTTACATCTCAAAGCTACTCGAAGACCTATGGGTCGAACCGCGTATTTCGCTTTTCTAATCGTAATCGTTTTGTGCTAGAGCCGATACTACTCGCACGGTAAACTATAAGTGGGGGTTAATGCTAACCTTACACGTCGATGAATAGAGCGCATGGCTACGGTGATTGCGGATGGTTCACGGGGGTTCCTCAACGATGTTGCATGGGGTAGAGGCTCTGGTTGCAGCAGTCATAATGGTTCTGATGATAGGAACGGCCTCGCTACTGATAGGTAAGAAGAGAAACATCTCCTTCATACCGCTGCTAATAGTGATGGGGCTAGTATTCGGATCCGTGTTGAAGCTCGCAAACACGTACCTAGTAAGAAAACTCCTTGACTACGTTAGGGTTCTCGGCCTCGTCATAATACTGTTTGCGGAGGGTCACAACCTACAGTGGACGATCCTCAAGAGGCACTTCGCGACCATAGGAACGTTGGATACCGTAAGCCTCGTCATAACGGCGGTTATAGCAGCAATCGTCTTCTCCTACGTGTTCCACGTTCCATTTCTTGCAGGGTTTCTGTTCGGTGCGATAATCTCTGCAACCGATCCAGCCACATTGATACCCCTATTCAGACAGTACCGTGTTCGCGAGGATCTGAAGACCATATTGATAACGGAGTCCATATTCAACGATCCGCTGGGCATAGTCTTAACGACGTTGGCGGTAGCGCTGGTTCTACCCCAAGCTCCCAGCGCTAAGATGATGATGATGTTCGCGAAGTTCGTTCCCCTCTACTTCGCCTCGGTTCTATACTTCCTCTACGAGGTCGTCGTATCCATAGTCTTGGGAATCGCGATGGGCGTGGTCACCTACTACATAATTAAGCTGTGTGGGTTTGAACGAGGTGAGGAGATCCTACTA
>JALWBS010000111.1 GCA_027037025.1 Desulfurococcales archaeon
TGATACCATTCCTAGGTCTGTTAATGGCGGTGTGGCTCTACATATACTGGGAGGGTTGCAAGATAAACCTGTGGCATCTAAGCATAGACCGAAGAATCAAGAAGATGCTTCAATTCGCAGCCTTGATTTTCGCACCACTAGCGGGAATAATCGAAAGCGTTGCAGTTTGGTACGGTATTGTCACGTACCCATTTATGCGTAGAAAGCTTGGCTTCGAGCTCGTCAAGAAATAACCTGCTTAAACTCTTTGAAACTGTTATACCCGTTATGTACACTAGCGATCTACTCCAAAATTCTCCTCAACGAAGCGAGGTGAGGCGAGGAGTGAAGATGTTGATAGAGATCCCTCCCACGAGCAGCCGACGCCGAGTCTTGGAGTACGCTAAATGTGTGGAAGACCTCGTCGACGCGGTATTCGTGCCGGAGGCACCGCTCGGACGCCCTCGCGCGTTGTCGATAGCAGTGGCTCACCTGGTGAGCGAGGCTACGGGTGTTCCCGCCATAGCCAGCGTTAGGACGAAGGATATCAATGCGAATGCCTTGGTATCGATGTTGGGAGCGGCCAAACTTCTGAACCTGCATGGCGTTCTGATAACGAGGGGGGATCCCCCTTTGATGGGGAAGGAGGTTGGGGATCTCGGTACAGAGGATGCGATTAAGCTTGCTAGAGCCGATAGGAGGCTGAGAGGGTTACGCCTAGGGGTCGTGGTGAGCTTAGCCAAGAGTCGTGGAATGATAAGCGAGCGATTGCTAGGGCTAGACATAGACTTCGCCTTCGTTACGAGGATGTGGGATCCGGAGCAGATGAACGACGACGTTTTCTCGGCTGCTAGGAGAAGAGGCGTTGAGATCGTTCCTTACGTGGTTGTTTCGAGGAGTGAGGAAGCGGAGAGAGTTTTCGAATTGTTGAAGGGGCATCAAAGGGTTTGGAGACCATCCGAAGTTCCTAGACTCGTCGAGCTATTGGAGGGCTTGGTCGATGGAATTCTGATAACATCACCGCATAGATTCGAGACGTCGATAGAGGTGCTAAGATCGTTGAGAAGCTGATACGGTTAAGGATGGAAAAATGTTGTTTTACGAGCTCAACCCAGTTGATGCAATGCAGCGATCCTCGAACCGCGTTACCGGAGTATTAGTACGCTCGTATTGGCGGCTAAGGCAACGGCTATGGAAGTGCTTTCGTAGATCAGCGCAGCTACCCCGTAATAGCCACGCGTACTCATTATAACTAGGTCGTAGTGCGTCTCGCTAAGCTCTTTAACGATCTCGCTCGCAGCAGTTTCGCCAGGCTTCATGACGCGTATTTTCAGCTCGTAATCGACTCCCTTAAGCTTGTTCTCGAGCATTTCACGAACTTTCTCTATGGATGGATCGCTATCGGACGATGCTACGTATAGGAACGTCAGCTTAGAACCGTAGTTTATAGCGAGCTCCATGGCTATGCTCATCGCTTGCTCGGCGTGGGGTTGAGGTACTATCGGTATCAGCACCTTCCTAAACCTGTAGGCTATGAATGAGCTAGGCTCTTCAACCATATCTCTTCCCCTCAGAAACGAGTCCTAGGCTTTCATCGGTTGCCCTTATCGAGCTCCACGCGTTTCGTATACCCATGGCTGCGCGTATCGCATCGATGTTCTCGGGGATTACGATCGACTCCTGGTGAACAGCCATAACTAGGAAGAGCTCGCGCCCCCTGACATCCACGGTGTCTAGAAACACGATGTTCTCGGGAACGTCTCCGCGTAGTCTGCCAATATCCCTAGCCCACTCAATCACCTGGGCAACGCTTTTGAATCCGTATCGAGACTCGAAGAGTGCTATCCTCGGAGTTCTGTACAGAGCCTCCACAACCTGATCGCGAGATACTCTATCCTTTAACGTAGCGTGGAGGAAGTGTATGTGGGCAACGGTCGTTGGAATGGCCACGGCCATCGTCACTATGTCGAGGTTCGGCACAACGGTCCTAACGTCGTCCGCATGATGGCTCGGGACCGCGGGTGGGTCAAGTACTACATCGTTGATTGGTCCCCGACCATACTCCTTGGGATCGGCTCCCCGTCTAGCGATGAACACCCTCAGCTTCTCTAGCTCCAACCCCCACAATCTCATGGCGGCGACGATTCGTAGTATTGCTGTGGTGTTGCAGCTAACGAC
>JALWBS010000112.1 GCA_027037025.1 Desulfurococcales archaeon
GTAAGCAGTTACCTCCCCACGTTGTGACTAGGAACCCAATAGACTTGACCGGCGATACCGACGACGATAGGTACAGGATCGCCTTGGAGACCGTCCTAAAGCACGACGTGGTCGACGCAGTCATACTGATAGCCCCACCCCATCCACCAGCGATTCGAGGAGACGTGATTCGCTACGCTAGGGAGAGTATCGACAAGTACAATGTTCCCGTGCTAGCCGTGGTGACGGGTGGACTCATCGCGGAGGAGTTCGCGAAGAAGTTCGAGGCGGTCGGTATACCCGCTTATCCTTCACCGGAGCGCGCGGTCAAGGCATTGGCGGCCATGGTCAAGTTCGTCGAAGCGCGAAGAAGGATCGCGAAAAGCGCTTGATGTACGCTCACCGTATTCGTAGCTCCCCTAAAACCTTCCTAAGGTCGTCGACGAGCTTCTTTGCATCATCGTACTCCCGCACTATGTAGAGATACGGGTAGCTAGGCAAGCTCGTATCCAGTTCGTATCTAAGCTCTCCGCCAAGCTTGAACGCTATCGATAATGCCTTACCAAAGTTCTCTGCAGCCTCCTTAACATCCTCTGGCGACGCATCCTCGCTGGGTAGCTGCATAGAGATAACAACCCTTCCACCACCATCGCTAGGAGAAATCTCCATAATTAAGCCGCCTATGTGTATCCTAACACTCTCCTCCTTCTCATAGCTAAGCCCAAGGTCTTTAGCTACCTTAGCCACTTCCTCGAGGAAGTCCATGCGAATCACCGCATTCGATCTACGGTTCTCAACTTATTAACCTAATCTCGATAGTGAGGCTCTTAGGGAGCGAAATGCTATTCGTAGTGATAAGAATACTGAGGAAGTTGCTGAGAGAGCCTACAACGAGGAGGTTGTTTCTAACGCTCGTAGCTTTCGTCGTACTCTCCCTAATGAGTGCTACGCTCTTCTACTTAGCGGAGGTCGTGTACGGTCCTCAGAAGCAGCTAAGCTTCGCTAGCTGTATCTACTGGGCTATAGTGACTATGGCTACCGTTGGATACGGAGACATAGTCCCTAAGACGTTCTTTGGGCAGGTCGTGTCGATAGCTACGATAGTCATAGGCATAGCGATGTTCTCCCTATTCATATCCACCTTAGCCGACATATTTATGCAGGGAAGCCTAAGGAAGATCATGGGGTTAGGAAGAGTGAAGAAAGCGGACATCGTTGTGATCGGAGCCAACGAGATATGTAGGGAAGCTATCAACGAACTGAAGAGGAACATTCCTAAGGTCAAGATAACGTGGGTCATGGAGAAACGACCACGCGTACCCCCCGAGGATGTCGATTTCGTCGTCGGTGATCCAACAGATGAAGAAACTCTGAAGAGAGCCGGGATCAAGAGTGCGAAAAGCCTCGTTCTATGCGTCCTAGATGACTCTACGGCGATACACATAGTGCTCACGGCTAGGAAACTAAACAAATCTTTGAAGATAGCCTCGTTAGCTAAGAGCTCCCGTGCTGCCGAACTATTAAGGGAGGCTGGGGTATCGATAGTAGTCCCCTTTAAGAGGCTTGGACGAGAACTTGCCTCAGCAATATTTGAACCCGATGTGGTTCACTTCCTCGAGGAGGTCACCACGGCTAAGGGTAAGGCAGATCTGATCGAGCTCGAGATTAGGGAGGATCAAGCTGGGAAGAGCCTTAAGGAGATCGTTGCGGAGCTCCAGGCTACAGATAAGGGAGCTCGCTACGTACCGGTTATGCTAGCTCAGGAGAGCGGTGCCAAGATCTTTGCGCCGGGAGACCACGTCAAGCTGCATTCAGGGGATAAGCTCGTGTTGGTAAAGGCGCGAGAGACTAGAGGAGATGTTGATGAGCAGCGGTAGCGTTGAATCTCCGAAGAATGAGTACTTAGGGAGTACCGCGATTTCGAGATCCGTATGTAGTGATAGCACGGTGATAGTGGGCAAGAAGAGCATTACTAGGTACGTTTTGGCGGGGCTATACAAGCTATTTGTAGAGAGCTGCTCTGAAGTTATGTTCGTAGCTCTCGGGAGAAGCATCTACAGAGCTGTTTCCGCAGCCGAAGCTTTAGCACGGTTACTCGGCTTCGTATACGTGAAGAACGTGAGTATTTCGAGTC
>JALWBS010000113.1 GCA_027037025.1 Desulfurococcales archaeon
AGGGAGGCTGCGTGGAGAAGAAGTGGAGGGTTATCGTTGTAGAGAGGCACAGACCCCATCCTCTGCTCGCAGGGATTCAACACTTCGATTCGTCGATAGACGTCGTTAGGGAGCTTGGGGAAACGAGTTGGGCATGCATAGAGGAGGTAACGCGGTTGATCGGATCAAGCGTGTATAGAGGGGTTGGTAGAGTAGAGATGGGCTTCGAGGCTCTTGCACGGATCGACGAATCCGTTCTTAGCGACGAGTGCCGTGATTTGGTCGAGCTTCTGCTGAGGTTTGCGAAGCCGGGAAGCGTCGTGGTTCTCGAGGAGGTTCAGGGTTGATAGGAGTCGTTTTAGCCGGTGGGTCGTCGAGGAGGTTCGGCATCGACAAGCTGTTCTACCCGATACGAGGTAGACCACTTGTGCTCAACGTCGTTGAGAACCTTCGTAGAGCTAGGGGTGTGCTGAAGGTCGTCGTTGTGGCATCGGCTAAGAACGTGAGTAGGTTCGATGAGCTAGGGCTCGACACGATAATCGACAACCTCTGCATAGGTCCCCTAGGAGGGATCTACATAGCTCTCAGAGCCTTCGGAACGATCATAGCCGTGGCGGGAGACATGCCGTTCGTGACCAGCTCCGCCGTGGAGAAGCTCATTCGCTTATGCAAAGACGAGGACGAGTACGATGCATGCGTACCCTCTTGGAGATGCGGGTACCTAGAACCCCTCTTCTCGATCTACCGAGCAAGCGCTCTGAAAGTTGTTGAGCAATGCATTAGCGAGGGCTCTCTATCGCTTCACAAAGTTCTTCGCAGCATGAGAACGCTTAGAGTACCGGTGGAAGAGATCGTCGATGATCCCGAGAAAACGTTTCTCAACGTCAACACGTTCGAAGATCTGAAGAGAGTTAGGGAGCTACTGTAGCTAGATCCCCGAAACCTGTTGACCACCTGTAGCAGTGCTGGGAGCGGAGGCTACCTCTCTCGACGATAGTTGTTGCTGAAGCTTCTTCAACGCCGAACCGGATGCTATGTACATCATTATCCACGCTATGAAGCTCAGCACCGATGAAACCACCGTGCCGTGGGGAACGAACATCGTTATTATCGATATTATCAGCACTATCCCTGACGCTAGGAAGAGGGACTCGCCAAACTCGTTCTTCATCCTGAAGCAGCCTACGATGACCCCTATCTTCCCGATGAAGACCAGCAGTATCAGCCCAAGTATCAGAAGGATCGCTGACATCAGCACCCCGCCGATAGACCGGGCGAACACCGACGCAGTCAATCCACCAACGGATGCTAGCAGTAGCACCACTCCACCGATGTACCCAACGGATACTAGTGTCGACGGCGTGCCGAAGAGGGTTGCGTTGTAATCGCGGAGCCTCCTAAACGAGGGTACTAGCAGTGCGAACACGGCGATGAGCTGAATTATCAAAGACACTATTAGGATCGCTATACCTCCGATAGCAGCGCCCAGAAGCCTCATCACCATGTTGAACGCCTCCTCAACAGATTGAGGACGAGGCCCCATGGCTAGAGCGCCGTGGAGAACGCCGAACACCACGGATATCACGATGACCGCTAGCGCCACCACCCCCAGGATCCACGATACCACCATTAGGAGAGAAGCTCGTTTGAGCTTGGCGAGACCTTCAATCGCTCTGTGAATCCTTTCACTGCTTTCGACCGAGGTCAAGAGCTACACCTGCTCACTACTTGCTACGTGGCTTCAGCTATAAAAATCTCCGCATATCTCCTCTAGCACGGAGCTTTCAGCGCTGCGCTAGAGCAACGTTTCAGTACCCACATCATGGGTTTCGTAAAGCACATACCCGAAGAAGTCTTTACCTCTACACAGAGTTATTAGCAGGGTGAAGTTCGTGGATATTCTTCGAGTGGCCAGGGTTATCGCTTCGTGCCGCTTCCTAGTGGCTTTAACAGGAGCTGGTATCTCAGCTGATAGTGGGATCCCAACCTTTCGGGGCGACGATGGTCTTTGGAAGAGGTTTCGCCCAGAGGAGTTGGCGACTCCAGAGGCGTTTACTAGAAACCCAACGCTGGTTTGGGAATGGTACAGGTGGAGGATGAGCATAGTCTTCCGCGCGAAACCCAACGATGGGCACCGCGCCTTAGCAGAGCTGGAGTCCATGGGGATCCTCAGGTGCGTCATAACCCAGAACGTGGATGGTCTTCACCAACTAGCTGGATCTAGATGCGTTGTCGAGCTACATGGCTCGATAAGGAGGGTTAGATGCACATCCTGTAGCTACAGGGAGGAGCTGGTGGAGCCCCCCACAGAGATACCTCCTAGGTGTCCGAGATGCGGAGCTCTGCTGAGACCCGACGTCGTGTGGTTCGGCGAACCACTACCCAGCGATGCGTGGAACAAGGCGGTAGAGCTGTGTAGCAAAGCCGATGCCATCCTAGTTGTCGGTACAAGCGGCGTCGTGATGCCCGCCGCTTCGCTACCCTACCTAGTCAAGTCGCATGGAGGTATCGTGATAGAGGTGAACGTCAAGCCTTCGGCTCTAACCAGCGTAGCAGACGTATTTCTACAAGGGAGGGCTGCTGAAGTACTTCCCAAAATCGTTGAGGAAGTTAAGAGGTTCGTTACGAAGTAAATAGGTTCGCGATTCAACGTAGAACAGGTCTTTAGCGCCGAATCGCAGTTGTAGGGGGTCTGACTATGTGCTTCCTCGCCGTGCTAATGCTTAGGAAGATGATCGACGAAAAGACCTTTGCTAGAATAATGACCGATCTAGGTTTCGACGTTGAGATTAGGAACGGCGTGGTCGAAGCTAGGAGAGGGTTCGATAGGGTAAGAGCTTTGATACGTGGTGATGAGGTGGAGGTCGAGGCCGAGGATTACGGGCCTCGATGCTTGAAGGACTACGAATCGCTGATCAGGAGCTTGATCGAGGTTGACGCGGATCCTCAGGTGATATACTTCAGAAGTCCCTACATCTACGGCTTCGAGAAAAAGCGTGGTAGAGTAAGAAAGACCTTGGAGGAGGCAGGTATCGAGGTGGAGGAGGTTTACAGTGGTAGATGTGGTTAACGTAAGGCATTGGATGTTTTTCGCGGTTTCGCCGAGGCTTCCCCTATCAATTCGAATCCTTGTGATTTGCCCCCTCGAGTTCTAGACCTCTTCTTAAACGTCGTCGCCTATCCACTCGGTGGTGCTGACGATGCCGATAGAGTTCAGAGATGTCTACGCTGGTTATAGAAGACGCGAGTACGTGTTGAAAGGTGTTACCTGCGAACTAGCTCCAGGAACGTTACTGCTAGGCCCTAATGGCGCTGGTAAGACAACGATGTTCAGAACCATTTTGGGGTTGACCCCCGTTGCCAAAGGCACGCTGTTAATAGATGGTAAGAGCGTTGATGAGATTAGCGGAGCATGCGGCGTGGCCTCAGCGAATCTGGGCGAGGTATGGCGTATCTTACCAGCTACCGTAGACGATCTCGCTAAGCTGTACATAGATGCCGTTGGTGGTGACTACGATCTGTTCAGGAGCATCATCGAGACGTTCAAAGCCGATCGCTTGCTTGGCAAGAAGCTGTCTAGGTTGTCTGCAGGTGAGAGGAGGATAGCGTTGAACGCGCTAGCCCTCTCGCTAAGAACGCGCTACGTCCTTCTCGACGAACCCTTCGAGAACCTGGATCCGCGAGCTCGTGCCGCAATGCTAAAGCTCGTTCTCGAGAACTCGTCTAGAATCATCATGAATACCCACGCAACGTGGTTACTAGATAAGCTAAGCGGGTGGAGAGTGCTGCTCGTAGTCGGCGGCAAGGTCTTTGGCCCCATCGAGGCTGCGAAGCTTCTAAACCTAGGTATCGTGGAGGGCGTTGCTGAAGATGCGTTGCTGGTTCTGAACCTCGACGATAGGAAGGTATCGCTCGTCGAAGGCCGTGGCACACCCCTATCTAGGATGGATAGCCTCGATAGGTTGTACGAGGTGTTCCTGACATGACGTGGAGGTACCTGAGGCTATGCCTAAAGTACTACATCCTAAGCCCTCCGATATGGGGTTGGGCAATAGGGTTCATGATGTTCTGGCTACTGCTGGGGTACATAGACATCGGTAGCTTCATAAAGAACGTTAGTAAGTACATACCATCTCGGGAAGCGCTCACCGATGCAGCTCTAGCTTACACAGCAGCGTGGTTCGGTAGCGTTGCGATAGTAGCGCTCTCCTCAGCAAGTGTAAGCTTGTGCAAGAGGTTGTTCGCAGCATCCATGTCGATCCGCTACCTAACTAAGTACAGCAAGCTGAGAGCGCACAGCATCTATCTCCAGAACGTGGTAGGGTTCCTAGTGCTATGCCTATTCATATCGTCGATAATGCTGGCAACAACCGTGACGCTCTACAGCAAGGGCTTTAGCATACCCATGATCCCGAAGAACGTGTGGGGACTATACCTAACGATCATTGCAACGGGGCTGCTGTACTACTCCTTTAGCGAGACGCTTAGCAACCTAGTACTAGTGCTTAGGAAACCCAAGGCTGAGACCCTAATCAGCTACCTACCGCTCATACTCTCGATTGGGCTGATATACAGCGCCATAAACGTGGATCTCGGCTACGTAAACATCGTATCGCCATTCAATGCAGCAACCATACTGATGATACATTACTACACGGGCAAAAACCCACCTATCTCCGCATACGCATCGCTGAACCCTAGAACCGTGAGCCCCGTGCTCCCATGGATATCGCTGATAGCGTGGATAATAGCGTTCAGCTTGGCATCGATAGCGATGATTAAGAAACAACGTGGTGTGAGCATCGAGGAGCTCGCCACCGAATCTTATTAAATGAGGAATGGTGAGCCCATCGTTTCTAAACTAAGCTTTTCTCGTAGGGGATCCACGCTTCTCGAACCGTAGCAGGCAACGGTTAGGAACCGCAGGGTAGGAACTGCATGGTTTTGGAACGGCGCCTCGCCGAGTCTGATACCCATCGCCTTCACGGTGTCGTGGGTTGGCGAACCACGTTGTAGGCATTAAGCTACCTACACGGATTGCTCAGATGTTTCACAACGCCTAGAATCATCGTCGCAGCACCACGGCTTCCGTCACCACACTGCTCGAACAAGAACTTCTGGTTCGAATTGGGAAAGCTCTTTGGCTAGCGGTGTTGGTCGTTAAGGAGGCTTGTGCATCCACGGCGAGCTAACCTATTACGGCGAGTTCCCTCACCAACGCTCCACGTTCGAATCTGTCAAGGGTTAGCTTCTCAGCTTGGGGTATCGAAGGTCTTCCCTCGAGAATCCATTCGGCGATTATCTTACCCGTTACGGGCCCCATCATGTAGCCATGGCCGCTGAACCCCGTTGCTATGAACAGGTTGTCGAAGTTGTTCACGGGACCGTATATCGGGTGGTTATCGGGTGTCGCTACGTAGTACCCTATCCAGTACCTTAGCACCCTAACGGCCTTGATGAATGGGAAGAGCTCCGCTATGGGCTTGAGCGCCTTTGGCATGAAGTCTATTCTCTGAGAATATATGGATTGCTCGGGCTCTTCCTCGATGTCTCTACCGATGAAGAAGTTGCCCTCGATTATCTGCACTATGTACGGCACTCCCGGCGTATCCCAGTCTATCACCAGAGGTTCGAAGGCTCTTTGATAGGGCTCTGTGGTTAGGATGTGCCTAGGTATGTTCTTCGTCGGGATCTCGATACCCACGGTTTTGAGGAGCTCACGGCTTCCTGCCCCCGCCGCAATAACGAAGATGTCGCCGCTCACCTCCCCCTTGCTCGTCTCGGCAGCCACGATCCTGGATCCGCGCGCTATGAGTTTCCTAACCTCGGTACCCGTAGCTATTCTAACTCCTAGCTCTCTACAGGCTTTCATTAGGGCTCGAAGCGTTGTGAACACGTAGGATTTCCCAGCCATGGGATCGTGCATCGCTCCAGCGACGAGGTTCGTGTTTAGTGGTGGTACGAGGCTTCGGAGCTCATCTCTATCTATTACTCTGGTTGGCACCCCGAGGCTATTGTGTAGAGCAACTAACTTCCTAAACGTATCTACCGTCTCCTCCTTTCTAGCCAACCACACGTAGCCTCCCTGAACGAAGTTCAGACCGTATCTACCTAGCTCCCCCTCGCTGTACTCTTTCCAGAGCCTTATGCTCTCCTTCATGAGGACGATGTGTTCCTCGGACGTGAACGATGCTCTTATCCCCGTGGCGCACCTACCCGTGGATCCGTAGCCCACGTACCTCTTCTCCAATACGACTACATCCCTAACACCCATCTTAGCCAGCGAGTACGCTGTGAAGAGCCCGCTAATCCCTGCACCCACGATAACTATCTTCATGGTTGCTCACCTTCTCGACTCTTCAGCAGTAGGTGCACCGGTACAGGTAGTATGGGTGCTCTGACCGTGGGTAGCTCAAGCTCATCCACTCGCTTACCGAGCTTACGCGCCAAGATCCTAGCGACTATGGGTATACACGTCCTTCCTTGGCAAGGACCCATGCCGATCCTCAGCACCTTCCTCAAGCACTCTAGATCGTGGCAACCCTCCTCTATGGCTCTCTCAACGTCTTCCAACGTAACGTCGTTGCATCTACAGACTATCGTTGGGTGACCTTTCTTCTTCATCTCTCCACCCATACCGCTCTCACCTCCATGGCTAGCTCCCTAGGCACTTCCACGGTCACTACCCACGTTCTATTCCTCTCCCATACCTTAACCACTCTTCCCCTACCAACCCTTCTACCATCCCTAGAGAGGAGCCACACCTCTTCGCCTTCGCGTGGCACCGGTAGGAACTCGTGTGGAACGGTTACGTAAGCTCGATTCGGTTTCGATAGATCCACTACAAACGCTGCTAACCCGGGGCACATAGCTACGCAGGTTCCACAGCCCACGCACTTGTCCCAGTCGACGCGCGGTATGTCCGTTATCTTATCCATCCTTATCGCTCCAGAGGGACACGCATCTACGCATATGTTGCAAGGTATTTGCTCTGGGCATTCGAGGATGGCTACAGGACCTTTCCTCAACCTCTCTTCGGGAGGTAGCAATCCGAGGGATCTCAGCTCCTCAACGCTTATCACGCCTGTTCTTCTGAAGCTGGGGATCTCCATCGTATCACCCGAAGGAAGCCGCTGGGGGGAACTCCCTGCGCAGCTTCTCCATCTCCTCGTGGCTAACCGTAGCCTTCTCCTTACCTCTACGAGCTCTGGATAGAAGTGGTGAAGTTCTGTACTCGTTCCAGAGGAAATCTACGAGCTTCTTCGCCTTTTCCGCTGCCTCAACACCTCTCCTACCCTCAGCAAGCTTGGAGACTATGGATAGCGCCGCTATCCTACCCTCGATCATCGCCGAAGTCGCTTCCTCGATTCCAGAAGCGTCGCCAGCTACGTACATGTTAGGCACGCTCGTCTCCAAGTCGATCGTTCTCAGCGGTACAGGGCCTCCTAGCTCAGGTACCCACCTCATAACGGCCCTAGCCTGGGCTAAGAGCCTAGCGTCAGGGGCTAGCCCCACGGATATTAGAATCAGGTCGCACTCGACATCTCTCTCGCTACCGGGGATTGGGTTGAACCTCTCATCGACCTTCACGATGGTCGCACCCTCAACTCTTTCGCTTCCCCAAGCCGCGCTTATCGTGTGGCTCGTCATTATGGGAACCCCGTACCTCCTAACCTTAGCTGCATGAACGAACCAGCCGCCAATGGAAGGCATTATCTCCAGGATGGCGACCACCTTCACACCCGCTTGCAGGAGCTGGTACGAGACGATGAGACCGACGTTCCCCGAGCCGACGACCAGAGCCTTTTCCCCTGGCCTAACACCGAATTCGTTCATCAAGGTCTGCGCACCGCCAGCACCCATAACCCCCGGCAGATCGTTGCCGGGAAAGGCTAGGTACTGCTCGGAAGCTCCGCTAGCTACCACAACAGCTCTAGGCCTTACCCTGTACAGCTTATTCCTAGAAGCTATACCTACCCAACCACCGCGGAACACTCCGTAAGCAACGCTTCTGAGCAGAACCCTGACGTTGCTCATCTTCGAGAGCTTCTCGCTCATCACCTCAGCTATCTGGAAACCCCTCAACCCTCCGAAGAGCTCCTTAGAGCCGAAGAACTTGTGCGTTTGCTTAACGAGCTGACCCCCGAGTCTGAAGTGCTCATCCACGAGAACTACGTCGAGGCCATACGAAGCAGCTTCGAGAGCCGCTGAGAGCCCCGCTGGACCACCACCGATAACGAGTACATCAGCTTCGAGAACCTCTTCCTCAGCACCTTCCGGCGGCGTAGTGCTCGGTATCGGTGCTAAACCTCTCTGCCTCTCAACCCTCATACCATCTCTAACAAGCTCAACGCAGGTCCTAGTATTCGGAACCCCATCGACGATCATGAAGCAGCTACTGCACTTACCAATCATGCAGAAAGGGCCCCTAGGTCTACCGAGCTTAGCGCTGTAGGAAAACACATCGATGCCGATGGCATAGAGCGCCGCAGCAACGCTCTCACCCTCGTAAGCCTCGACCTCAACGCCCTCGAAGAAGAACCTCACCTTCTTACCGCGTTCAAACACTAGAATCGGGTGATCCCAAATCCTCCTATCGCTCGGCGGCAATAGGCTCTACACCCATAGCTACCGAACACTGTATAGAAATAAGTCTTCGGATGTACCCTAAAGGTAATGATTAGGATCACGATCGTTACGAGATAAGCATTAATTAAACTAACACTAATACACTACATTCAGCATTCCGTAAAACGAATTGCAGAGAACATTATCCCGTATTTCCCCTAACGCAAAAAATTCACGAGAGAACACTTAATTACTTAATTAGCTACTACTTCTTTGGAACGCTTTCATGAACCAGCTATTCGTTTTTACAGAGATAAGCGATATACCTAAGGAGTTTAGCAAGATTAGGTTTGTTGCTAAATCAATAGATAAGAATCTAATTGGGTATTCTATCGATAACTTCGGCAAAGATCTAATCATCTGTTTACCAACAAGCTTGATTAAGATAGGGATAGCGATAAGGAAGGTGTATCCATTCGATATACCCATAGGTATCGTGGACGAGATAAGTAGGCTGAACGTGAACATCGTTAACGATATAAAGATGTTCGACTTTATCGTTCTCTTAGCGGATAGCGTGGATAATGTGATAGCTTCAAGGCGTATTCTGAAACATCTTTCCAAAGTTAGGAGAGAATTCAAGAGGTATGTATCTGTAAAGATAAGTAGGGATACTCAAATAGATGATCTAGCACTTTTTCTTAGCTTATCTAAGATATATGACTTCAGACCCGTTCTCTGGTTGACTGACGATAAGTGTTTGGAGTTGATTAACGAAATCGTCGAGATTAGAGATAGGAAATTCTGTGAAACCAAGTGGTTTAGTTTTGATGTTCAGATATACTATGTTAAGGATCCTAGGGTTAACGATCCATTAACGGCGATGAGACTTAACGAAGCTAACATGGTAGAACTTCTTACGTTCGAGGATTTGTACGCTTTCTTATGTAGATTACGTAATGAACCTTCTATCACTTCGATAATTAAGTATATCTACGACAGTTCTAGGCCCTTGATGCAGATCGGCGACATAGTGATAAGCGAAGAATTTGTGATAATTGCTGAGACGATACAAAGGTATGGCAGCATTAGATCGACTAGTAAAAGCGTTGGTATCCCTTATACAAAAGTAAGGAAAATAATAAGCGATTTAAAGCGGTTAGAGAAATCGCTAGGAGTTCAGCTTCTCGAAGTTAGACGTGGAGGCGCTGAACATGGGAAAACCAGTTTTACACACTTAGGCAATATCGTAGTGAACATAATCAAGAACTTATACGGTGAGCTTGTCAAGGAATATTCTAAGAGATTGAATACCGTTTTGAGGAGGGTCGACGAATATGGCAGAGAGCATTCATGCGTATTTCCATTACTGATCTAATTGCTCTTCTAAGCAATTGACTATGAGCACGTACTCGTAATCCTCAGCGATGTTAAGATCTACGTTTAGTTTACTTAGTATTCTTCTCAGCACTTGGTAAGGTACGCTGATCCTAACATTTTTAGCGTATAACTCAACGACATTACCGCTATCGAGAGTTGCAGTAAACACATCCTTCAAAACCTCAAGACTGTAGTTCCCGAGATCATAAATTATCGCGAATAGTTCTTCGAAATGCTTAGTGTCAACCGATAGCTTATGCCTCATATACCTAGCTTCTAGGCTTAATGAGCATTTCATGTTCTCGACCTACCACGAAGTTGCTCAACCACAAAACCGCTTAACACTAAGTAAACCTCTCTAAGCCTTGGATCTCTAACACTAGAAGCCTTAGCTATCAACCTATGTTCAACTTCTTCTATACTTCTCGACTCTCTAAGAACCTCGCATACGTTCTCTAGAATCTCATCCCTATCGTAGTACCCTACGTATTTCGTTAGGAAGTATCTAACGTCTTTATATATTCTTTCGGTGAATAGACCTCTGTATCCACGATCTTTTATAGGTTCTTTAACTATGTATTCTTCGGCACGCACTTTCTTATTAACTATTCCTAGTAGCTGTCCTAATCCAAACAGAATAGCTTCGGGTCTAGGTGGACACCCAGGTATGTATAGATGAACTGGCAACACTTTGTCTACACCACCGTAAACTGATAGACTATCGTAGAATATCCCTCCAGCTATTGCGCATGAACCTATGGCTACTACGATCCTCGGTTTAGGCGGCATAGCTTCATATACTCTCTTCAAGCCTATGACAGCTTGCCTATTAACAGAACCTGTTACGAGTAGTGCATCAGCTTGTCTAGGCGTAGGAACGAGTTTGATACCAAACCTCTCTACATCATAGAAGGGTGTTAGTACATCTAACACTTCAATATCGCAGCCATTACAAGCTCCAGCATCTACATGAAATACCCATACGCTTCTAAGCTTAGGCCTTAACCTTCTCATACACCTCCGACCCCCTAAGTTCCATGGGTTTGCTAAGGAACGATGCCTTGCACTCTCTACACAGCAAAATCTTGCTCCTAAGCTCCTCCCGTCTTTCAATTGGCAATTCCTGTATCATTGTTAATACCCTTACCACCTGTCTTTCAGTGAATTCCGTTGGTTTACCACAGTTAACACATTTATGTAAAGGTAGTACGACGTATTGAATTAGATCATCTTTATTCGGGGTAGCTAGCTCAAATTCGTTGCTTAACCTAATGGCCCCTTCAGGACATACCTCCCAACATCGTCCACAGAAGATGCATCTACCGTAGAAGATTTTTACAACCTTGATTCCTTTGCTAATATCTATTTCCTCTGTGATAGCGTTAGGAGGGCAAGCGCGTACGCAAGCACCGCATCCAATGCATAGATTCGGGTCTATAATAGGTCTTCCCCTAAGCTCTTTCGGTGGTGGCAATGGCTCGAGAGGGTACCTAAAGGTTACGATCCATCTATGCGGAATTTCGTAACTCACAATCCCATCCTCCTACTTATTTTCCTAGATAGTTCAACAAGTTGGTTCCACGAGTACGTTCTTCCATTATCAACAGCTTTCACTACAATACATCTCTCCGTACATGCTAAGCATGGATCTACCGAAGCATATATTATGGGGGCATCAGCTATTCTATAGCCTATGAGCATCTCCTTAACTGAAGGGACGTTGGCGTAAGAGGGAGCCCTAACCCTCCACCTCTGTACCTTGTTGTATAACCCTGTCCTTACGTAATGTACATCTTCACCTCGTGGAGCTTCTACGTATCCAACACCTTCACTATTAGGAGGTATCTCACCTACGTCCGCAAGTATTGGACCTCGAGGTAGTCTATCTAGTGCTTGCTCTATTATGTCGAAAGACTCGAAAACCTCGTCAAGCCTAACCAGAGTTCGAGCTAGTACATCGCTTTCGCTATACACGGGCACTCTGAAATCTAGCTCTTTGTAAGCTGCGTAGGGATGATCCTTCCTAACATCGATCCTTAACCCAGCTGCTCTTGCAACGGGTCCTACAACCCCATAACTGATAGCCTTATCTCTAGGTAGAATACCGACATCTCGAGTTCTCTTCGCAATTATCGTGTTGCTAATAAGCATGTTATATAGCTCACGGTATTCAGCTCTCATGAACCTCAGGTAATCGAAAGCCTTCCTTAGCCTGTCCCCTAGAATGTCCCTCCTAACACCACCGACTAGATTCATTCCATACGTCTTCCTATTACCTGTAAGTACCTCGGCTAGATGCATGATGTGCTCCCGGATTTTCCATGAGTGCATGAAGCCTGTATCGAATCCCAGGATGTGGCAAGCTATTCCGATCCACAGCAAATGACTTTCTATCCTTTCTATTTCTAGCATTACCGTCCTTATGTACTTAGCACGATCAGGTATGTCTATTCTACCAATGGATTCTACTGCTTGGCAGTAAGCGCAGGCATGGGTGTATCCACATATTCCGCATATGCGTTCAGCTATGAACGGTATCTGGTTGTATGTAAGCCTGCCCTCGGCAATCTTCTCAATACCTCTCCAATTATGGAAACCCCTATGCTCAACATCAACAATCACCTCGCCTTTTACGTAGAGTCTCCAATGTATAGGTTCGTCGTTTACCAGATGATATGGGCCGAACGCAACTACATCAGCGTCGATCTTGTCCTCCTTAATAGGTTTGTAATCTACTTGCCCTTCCCTCCAATCCGCAACGGGCTTATTGTATGGATAATCCTTTCTCCACGGATGAACGTTTTCAGGCCAATACTCAGGAAGTACTAGTTTCCTCGGATCGTCTAAACCCTCGAATTCGAAGCCGTATAGATCTCTATTCTCTCTTTCGTGCCACCAAGCTGCACGTACTTCCTTCGCTAATGACTTCACCTTTAGATCATGTGGAGGCACGTAGGTTCTAATCCCGATGTAGAGGTCTTGCTTATCGAAGGCGATGATGTACGTTAACGAGAAATCCCTTCTAAAGAACCTCTCATCGTTTCCAGCAATTACGCTTAGCCTCGTGTACTCATATTCAAGAAGCTTCTTAACGACGTCAACCACCTTATCTCGATCAACTACGTAGACCACGAAATTTTTAGTGGCAACGCGTTTCTCCTTAACTAGCCCTGCGATGTCTTGATCTATCAATCTAAGCAACTCCTCTCTTTCTATCCCTTCACTTCTTCTAACCCAGAAGTTCACCATCCACACCACCCTAAAACAAGGCCTGTAAGTGGTATTACCGAGAGAGCTAGGAACGCTCTCGGTATCTGGTCAATTCTGTACCTAGGGTTAAGCGCTTCTATTGCCGAAAACAGTGAGAACATGATTATCGTGAAAACGATGTATGTTACATAGCTTAGCGCAGGTACTGCAACTAATGGTAATCTCGAGCTATATGCGCTCACTATGGGAGGCATTATGGTTAGGGTTATACATAGCCCTACTAAAGCGTATTTCTTCATTAAATTAGACCAATACATAAGGGCGTAGAGCTTGCCTCCGTACTCAAGTAGAGGACCTCCCATCACCTCCGTTTCTGCTTCAGGTATGTCAAATGGTGTCCAGCCACCCTCGATGTAAGCGAGGAGGTATAGGGATATCGCCAATATGATCGTTGACGGTTTCAGATACCTAACGGGGCTTAGTAGAGACGTTGCTAATCCATAGAGGTTTAGCGTTCTTAACTTAGTGCTTAGCTCAGCTATTGTGAATGCTGTGAAGAGCTCGAAGGACGATACTATTAATAGCTCTCTTATCGAGCCGGCATTTGAATAAGGATTGGGGATCATCAATCCTGCTAAACATGTTAGAGCTGTTATCAACATCAATGTATACACCAACGATATGGCTCCAAAGTACTGATTCAACCCCGGTAGGTAAGGTATGGGTATCAACGTTGTTACCAGTATCGATAATGAGAAAACCATGTAGGGAACACCGATAACAAGAGAGTTATCGGATACCGCAAGTGCCCCTAGCTTGATCAGTTTACGTATATCGTAGAACGTTTGAAGAATTGATGGTCCGAGTCTACGCTGAATCCTTGCTTTAACAACTCTCCTAAACCCATCGAGTAGAGGAGCGATCAGCAATCCCGTAACTGCGTATGCAAACGTGTAGCCAATCGTCGTTAGGATTTGCATCGGTATCACCATGCTATGCCACCCACTATGAACATTACTATTATAAGTAAAGCAAGTAGAACGATTACGATTGTGAATAGCCCGATAGGAGATACCACTAGCGTTCTAAGCATTGATCTGAAGGTTTTAATGCCGCCAATTATGAATGACATCGCAGCTTCGTCTACATGGAACTCTTTCTTCGATTCATACGCATTGGAGACCGATAGCAGTTTGCGCTGTATCCAGCTACCTAAAGAGTTGAATCTAGATGTTATAGAACTTGAGATCCCTGAGGTTAGTAATGCCCTAGGTAATCTAAGTACTAGACAGCGGTACACCTCGTGAGCAAAGTCCATCAAAGGCTTAATTCCTTGCTCAATGTCGACATACATTCTGCTCGCTGAGACTCTATGCCTATCAATAGCGACGGTGTAGCCGGTAGTCCATGGTGTACCAGTAACGAATACATCTCTCTTAGAGCTAGCAAGAGACGCTAGATATGCGAAGAGCATCGAGCCTCCTATAACCAATGGTATTGCATAGATCATCGGAGGTATCGATACGTATAAATGTTCGTAAGCCCGAGCAGGTAGCGAACCATATACATAGTTGAATACATTTACGAATCCTAGTGCTAGCAGCAGGGAAGATAGTAATAACAACGATATTCTCATAGACTTGGGTAACTCGATGCATGAGCTCTTGTACCTCTTGCCCAAGTGCATCGATGGACCGATAACCTTCGCTACGTACATCATTGAGAGAGGCGATGCCGCCATTAACAGTGCAGATGCTATGTAGAAGAATAGATTGTTCGGAAGCATTAAGGTTCCATAGACGTAGACCTTGGATAAGTAGCCTAGCGTAGGTGGTAACCCAGAGATGCTTAGCAAACCTATAAGTGCTGCGAAGAGCAACGACTTGCTATTCAATGCCGTACCGTATATCTTATCCACATCAACGCTGTTGACGAAGTACAGGTAGCATCCAGTAATGAGGAATAATAGTGATTTGAATAAGCTATGAGCAAACACGTATATCACTCCAGCTGCTAACACAGGTAGTCCGAGTGGATTGCCGTTTTGAAGAAGTATTATCCCAGATGATATAGCTGTTGTCATGTACCCTACATGCGAGATACTGGAATAAGCCAGTATCTTCTTTGCATTTCTTTCTTGAATTGCACAGAGAGATCCCCAGATAGCTGAAGATAGTGCTTGCGCTAAGATTATGCACCAAAGCCACGTGGGTGCTGAGTACACGTAGTACAAGAGTCTTAGTAGCCCATACACTCCCATCTTTATCATGACCCCGGAGAGAAGAGCCGATATGTTGCTTGGAGCCACTGGATGTGCTTCAGGTAGCCAGAAGTGCAGAGGTATCAATCCCGCTTTCGTCGCGAATGCGATGGCTATGAGGATCACTATAGCAATGTATATCAACGTAGGTATAGAATGTATGGAGCTCTTAACCTGCGTGAATCCGAGTACGTGAGTATATCCATACGTTAACATGATTGCGAGTATCAATGGTATTGAGCTAAGTAAGTGCATCGCTATGGCATACCTAATTCCTGCAGCTCTAACTTCAGGTTTTTCGTAGTCCCAAGCTATCAATAGGTAGGAAGCTAGTGTCATTACTTCCCAAGAGAATAGGAATGTTAGTATATCCCAGCTCAGAACCACGAATACCATCGAAGCCACGAACATGTTTAGCAATGTGATGAACATCCCAGCTCTCTTCGTTTCCTCGTATATCTCCATGTAACTATACGAGAATATCGCTGAAGCCAGTGATGGTATAGATACCACCAGCAACATTATTGAGGATATCGTGTCTATGTGAAGCGGTATGGACACTACTCTGATCAATGCTGATTCTCTGCTTGCCCACGAAGTTAAAGCAACGATTATCAGCATCGATGAGGCTATGGCTGATAGTATGCTTCCGATTCGAATCGAGGTTCGGTAGTTCTTAGTCAGCGCTAGGGAAACTATGCTTGATAAGGCATAGATCCCTAACGCCATCAATATCAAATTAACTAGGATCATCATCCATCACCCCTTCACAGATATCATCCACTGAGCCACGAAGTTCGAAATAACAGCGAAGATTATGAGCAACACTATTGGTATGTATATAGTTGCAGATGGTTTCCTTAACATCCTGAGAGGGGCTCTGGGAGGTTCTAGGCAAGACTTGTTAAATAGCATCACGTAGTACACAAAGGATAAACACCATAGTATGGCTAAGAACGTAGCTATGTACCACAAACCCATTCTAATACACGCTAGTATTACGAAGATTTTCGGGAAGAACAAATTGAAGGGAGGTAGCCCCTCTATCGCAAATATGGATGCTCCTAAGAGGAAAGCTGCTAATCCATCCCATCTACTCAGCCCCCTCAGCTCATCAATGCTTCTAGAACCGTATGAGTAGAGTGTGTAGCCCGTCGTTAGAAAGGCCGCTGCTTTAGCAACTCCGTGGTTAAGTACGTACAGAGCTAAAACAATGCCAGCACCGTTAATCCACGACCTGTTTACGCATGCTAGAGCTATTGGGATGAACATCCAACCTACGTGGTCTATTGTCGACCATGCGAATAACCTTTTAAGATCGCTCTGACTCCAATAAGCAATCAACGCAGCTACCATGCTCGCGAAAGACATAAACCCTATTGTGTAAGCTAAGAAGGGTATGGGAACCTTTATCATCTCAACGAGTCTATAAGTGCCGTAAGCTCCTAGCTCAACCATTGCTCCACTCAACAAAGCTGAAACCGGGCTTGGAGCTGCTGGGTGAGCATATGGTAACCAGAAATGTATTGGCGCAAGCCCTGCTTTCACAGCAAATCCGAAGAACATCAACATTATTGCGAGCTCTATCTCTGGATTAAGGTTCTGTACGGCGTGTAACATGGAGAGCGATCCCGTAGCTGCATATAGAAGCGCTATACCTATAGTCAATAGCAAAGCTCCAGCATGGCATGTCAATACGTAGAGCGTGCCAGCATTCCTAACCCTAGGATCATTGTAATCGTATGTGATTAGCATATAAGAAGATATTGTCATCGCTTCCCAGAAGAGTAGAAACGTTAACCAGTTATCCACGAGCAGTACTCCAATCATTGAGTATACAAATATCAGCAGCAGAGTGTAGTAAAGTATGCCTCTTCTTCCGTACACATCTATATAGCGATAAGAAGATGTCAATGCCATTATCCCAAGTACAACTACGTTAATAATCATCAACGCCGATACGTTATCTACGTAGAGAGGTGCGTCAACTGAGTAAAGTTTTATCATGACAGGGTAGTGATTCACTGATAAGATCGTGTACGCAATTAGGGCAAGCGATAGAGACCCTAGGCTCAATCCAATAATCCTCGCATCCCTCAAAGCTTCACCCACTATAGTAGCTACGAGAGCTATTGAGCACAGTGTCAATGTCACAATCATCAAATTATCTCACCATCGTTAACGCTGGTTTTACGTAGATGAAGAAACATGCTTGAAATACGTAGAGAAATACCATTAGTATTGCTATTGAGGTCACCATGTACTTAGCTCTCGCTTCTCTCAACACCGCTTGCGTTGTAACGGATTCGAAAGCTCTATTAAACCATCTTGTAGCTACAACGAGTAGTATTAGAGATTCCACGAGTATCGATACATATGCTATAAGGTAGGCCGGATTTAGAATGACCTTCGCTAATGCACATTTCACTAATACGTATATCTTAGAGATTCCGTATATTGGCGCTCCGGCTAAGCCAAGTAGTGAGAGTAGGTATGCATTTAAAAGGAATCTACTGCTCTTAACCACGGACATTATCTCTTTAAGCAAGAAGCTTCCTCGAGCAAAGCCCGCATACCCAAAGGTCAGAAAGCCTATGCTTTTAAGAAAAGCGTGCACTATGAAGTGTATTGTAAACAGTGCCAAGCCCAATGGCAGGGAATATACTGATATGGCCACAGCGAAGTACATTATCGCTACCTCGGATATCGTTGAGTAGGCCAGAACCCTCTTACCATCCTTTAGCAGTGGGTACATAGCGGTCGATATCCCTAAGCTGGCTATTGCTGGTACGAGAATCGCTAAGGCGCTTGATGCGGGTACTCTACCCATAGAATATATTATCCTAGCCATTAGATACGGGCCCATCTCTATCATCGTCGCTCCGTGTAGCAATGCTGAGGTAGGTGTTGGTGCTACCATCGCGTCGGGTAGCCATGAATACGTTGGGAACTGAGCACTCTTCGTGATGGCGGCCCACATCGCTAAGGAGAGTATCAGCAACTTCCCATAATCACTTAGATGAGATAGCGCTGTTAACTCCGTTGAACCACATTTAGCAATTAAGTAACCTATTGCGACTGCAAGACCCCCATAAGCACCTAGATGTGTGGTCACGAGCATCTTATACGAAGCTTTGACCGCCTCATCGCTACCGTAATAAGATATCAATCCCCAACATGCTAAGCTCATAAGCTCGAAGTTTATGAGAATCTCTATGAGGTTCGTCGACATGACGAACAGCATCGCTGAAGCTATGAAGAGGTACATCCATGCATAGAACCTGACCTTACCGGAGAGTACGGGGTGAAAAGCGTTTCTTGGAGACATGTAATCCGTGCTGTAGAGCATTATGCATCCTCCGACGACGCTGATTATAGTTGCAAAGATCATTGATAGAGGGTCTATGAGCAGTCCGTACACCTCTCCAACTCCCTTAACGCTCAGGATGTGTATCACTATCCTTGGTTGACCCATGTAAACGTAGATCGAGTACAAAGAGAGCCCACTGACTATCAGTGAAACTCCTCCAGCAACATTTACGTTATCAACAACTCTATCACTTGATAAACACGTCGAAACAAAGAAGAATACGGGGATGAGAGGAGCTAATACGAAGATTATATGAGGCAAGCCTCCTCAGCCTCACATCATCGGAGTTCATTGACAAGAAAAACCTGTTTTAATTGACTAAGCAACTCTTCGAGCCTCGATCTCCTTGATTAGTAGATCCGCTGCCACCTCGGGATCAGGCTCTATTATTAATTTACCTCCCGTAATCTTAGGTAGTTCCTCGCTTAGAATCCTCTCTACTTCTGGAGCTCCGAGAACTGGAGGTACTGTTCCGACATGGCTTGGTAGTCCATGCGCCGCAAAGTACAGAGCTATGCTAAGAGCTTTGGCGTTCATCCACTCTGGAGCACTGGCAGCGAATGGAGCTTTGTTAAATGGTACACTAAGTTCTCTAGCAACTTCGTACAGTACCAATAGTTCACGCGAGGTCTCTACACAGAGACCCATTGTTATTACTGGTGGAAGGTTCAAGTTCTTCATCACTTTCCTGAGCCCAGGACCCGCTATCTCTAGAGCCTCTATTCTTGCTAATCCAGTTAGAGCCATGGCAGTCATAGAGCATCCAGCTGCGAGCACGAGCACATCGTTCTCGATCAGCCTCTTAGCTATGGTGTAATGCCCGTAATTGTGCTTGACCTTCGGGTTCGTGCACGAATGTAAAGCAAGGATTCCTTTTATGTCTCCGGACCTAATCGCATCGGCGAGAACCTTCAGCGAGCCTCCCAATCTCTTCCTGAAGCCTAAGGTTGTGGGATTCGTCACGAAATCTATTGTGTAGCTAGGTACGTAGACCCTATCCTTAACCCTATTTCGGTAGTTCTCTATAGCGATTTTCACGATTTCTCTAGCAACTTTCGATGCGTTCTCGTGAGTCATTGGCATGTGTATAGCTCCAGGCAGCTTAGCTACGGGATCCACGTTAATGATCTTAGTATGGAAGTTCTTGGATATCTCCGATAAGTATGGAAATACGCATTGGTGATCTATCACCATTACCTCGATCATACCGGTAAGCATAGGCAGTTCTTGCATGATCATGTTACCGCTCGGTATTATCACCGATATTCCCTGAGCCCCGACCTCCCTAGCCATTCTAAGAAGCTCTGGATCCTTCGATGCTTCAACTATTTTAGATGCGTATATAGGCATTACTCTTAGGAATATGTTGACGTTCTCTGGTTTTATCAAGCCCATTCCGCTCCTACCTTTGCCAGGCTCCTTATCTCCCATCAACACTTCATCGATTATCGTCGTTGTCAACGTGGATAAGAGCCCATCACATAAAGCTACTCTAAGCGCTTGCTTAATGATGTTTAGAGGCTCACAATCCGTACCCATGTTCGCTCTATACATGGAGTCGAACACTTCTCTAGCAACGCCTCTAGGTAAAAGCCCCCTTTGCTTCCAAAGCTCGACTAGGTCTGGGGGTGCGAGCTTCGTTACAGTTAACAGAGGTTTATCATCGATTCTCTCGATCTCCCTTTTGATGGTGTTGACTAGATTGAGAAGCTTCTCTCGATCATCTTTACCCCCTACTCCTAGTATTGCGCATATCTCATTTAGTCGCTCGGGACTCTTGATGGTAAAGTCTTTCGTTTCGTCCTTCGCAACAGCTTCAGCTATCTTAAGCATCTGCATAGCCTCTTGCAATCGAGTTGCCATGCCCTTGACCACGAAATCGAGCAGCTCCCTTGCTGCCATGAGATCCGCCGGTGCTCCACAGGTACCTACGGTTGCGCTGTATCCAAAGGGATCAATTCTGCAGGGTCCGGCGTTACAGTGTCTGCAACATACACCGGTTAATCCGAAGCCGCACTGAGGTTGTTGATATTGGAACCTATGCCATACTGTGTCTATCCCTTCTACATCCGCTTTCCTAACAATCTCATTAACGTCAGGGGTTATGGAAACCCTACCTCTTATCTTCAAACCCAGGAACTCCCTTTCAGGCATGGGGAATCACCTTTCAAACCAGAGAGTTGAACGAGTCTTCCTAGTGAGGACATGTAGAGGCATTTCAGGTCTTGTCGGAGGAAGTGGATATATGAAGGTCTCCACGGCTTCTCTCCTAGTTTCGAAGTACTTGCTTAGGAACTCCTTCTTCATCTCCTTCATTATCTCTGACACCGTTCCGTACCTAAGAGCTCCGCTAGGACATGCTTCGACACATGCAGGTACCTCTCCTCTACTTCTTCTATCTGGACACAAATCACATTTCACCATGATCTTGTTAACCAGATCGAGTTCAGGAACTCCGAAGGGACATGCTATTGCGCACGATAGGCACCCTATGCATTTAAGGGGGTTTAACATCGTAGCTCCATTCTCGTCTTTATACAGCGCTCTAGTGGGACATACATCGATGCACGGAGCTTGCTCACAATGACGGCAATTAAGAGGTGAGGGCATTCCCACGCTCCATATGTAAACTACTTTGATCCTGGGAATAGGCCGCGGAACCTCCTTTATTGCTCGGAAGAGCTCTCTACTTTGCGAATGCTCTATCGCGCACGCAACTTCGCATGAGCGACAGCCCATGCATCGAGAAGGGTCTATGAAGACTATAGGTTTCTCGGCGATGCTCGTGGCCAATGATCAGCACCATACCCTGTTCTCAGGAAGGCTTTGATTGGAAGCTACGTAAAAGGAAACCGTGATTCGCCAGAGCTCCGCCGCAGTACGAGCTCCTTAACGCGGGCTAAGATAGA
>JALWBS010000114.1 GCA_027037025.1 Desulfurococcales archaeon
GTACGAATCTTAGTCTTCTCCACAAAAACCACCAGCTCATACCAATCACCTACCTTAACTAGCCTATGCCTAGGTACTTCGGTGTACACACCAACTTATAGATTATCCTCGAGACGCTTCCCTGTAGCTCTCCATAGCCTTCGTTATGCTCTCGATGCTCTTACGCCAAGCCTCCATCATAGTTCTATACATCTCTAGAGTCAACGCGAAGTAGTACGGTATCCACATCCACTGCATCATTATGTACGATAGGTACATCGGGTCGTATAGCATCGGCAATGGTATGTAGGGGTAGGGGTAGTATGGGTAGTACGGATAGCTCATTTTCACCACCATGGGTATGGATAGTATGGGTATGGCGCTACTCTCCAGCTCCACGGGTACGGAGCTATCCATGGATAAGCTGGGTAGGGATAGTAGTACCTAGCGAACCACCCTGGTACGCCGAAGAGCCACCAGCACGCTCCTCTACCGAACAGCCACCCTGGTCTCATCCACGGTGGTAAGTGGCTCCAGGGTCCTCTACCTGGCCAAGGACCACTCCAACCCCATCTCCATCCTCTACCTCCCCAACCTCCTCTCCAACCGAACATTGGGGCGAACCACGCCATTTCGCATCACCGTTTCTGAGCTACTGCACAGAAACTTATATGTATTACTCTCGAGAAAGTGAGCAATGCCCCGAAATTGTTTTCACGATGTTCTCTGCGTAGATGAAGAGAGTATCACTATCGGTCTCAGTTCTACAAGGGCTTGCACAACCTTCCTCCTACCGCTATTCAGCATCCTCCAAAGCGTACCCCGAGAAACGTTCATTCTCTTCGCCGCCTCTTCCTGCGTCAAGCCCTCTAGGTAGACGAGGCGAAGTGCTTCCAGCTCGTCGGGCATGACGTACACAGGCTCCTTCTGGATCGGTTTACCGCTACTATCTATGGGTATGAACGTTGCACCGCTTATTTCGAACCATATGAACCTGGGTTTAGGTCTTCTTCCGGGTCCCTTCCTACCCCAGCACCATCTCCACGGAGGTCCCTGGGGCTGTTCGCCCAACGCAAAACCCCGACTACTCAGCGATTAGAAGGCTTTTATGAACTCCTTGCCGCAGTACTTAACTATCACAACTTTTCCACTCCTCAAAACCGTTTCTAGATAGGACCTAGCGTTCTCCTCCCCTAGCAACTCCACCATCTTGGCGTACACCTTATCCAGGGGTAGTGGATGTAGCTTAGCTATCTCCAGCAGATGCTCGATGGAACTAGCGCTGGAGATAACCTCGTCGATGTCTTCCTCGAGCGGCAGAACCTCGATTCTTGCTCTGGAAACGTACTTGGAGAACCTGGCTACGAACTGAGCGAGATCCCTCATCCTAGGTCTCTCAACCCATTTCTCGCTTGTGGGTCTTATCGGGGTGTTTAGGTAGATCTTGCTGAACTCTATCCTTCTCAAGATCTCAGCAAAGAGGTCTGCTACGTGCTCTAAGCAGTTGATGTTCTTCACCAACATGATCTCTATTGCTAGAAACCCTGTGAAATCTCGTGAGAACTCCTCCAGCCCTTCAACGATTCTGGAGAGACGAAGTGCTTCATGGGGTTTGTTGATTGCGCGGAAAATGCCTTCCGTTGGGGCATCCAACTTAAGAGATACGAAGTCGAACCCCATCGCATCGTTCATAACGTCTCTTCTCCAGATAAGGGAGGCGTTGCTGATCAACGCTGTTTTAGCCCATCCCTGCACCTCGATTAGTCTCTGTGCCTTGCCTAGTAGTGCGTACAGCGTTGGCTCCCCATCACCTACGAAAGTTATGTAATCAACACGACCTACGTACTTGTCAAGGGCTTCGCTAACCACCTTCAAAACCTCGAAGGGTTTGCAGTAAACCTTTCTCGCTATGCTGTGGTACACCGTTCTACCTAGTTGACAATACACGCACGAGTAGCTACACGTCTTCATCGGCACAACGGATACGCCAAGAGACATACCCAATCTTCTAGAGCGAACGGGTCCGAAGACCCTTGGGATCCTCAGTGTTACCCCAGGGATCTATCCAGAAACGCTCGTTTTATCGTTGTTATCCATGAAATCCCTCAGCAGATCCC
>JALWBS010000115.1 GCA_027037025.1 Desulfurococcales archaeon
TTTCTGAGGCCAGCGTTGGGGTACCTAGCCACGGTGTAGTAGGGTGAGAGCTCGGTCAGCGCATCGATGTCGCTGGGATCCAACGCTATCCCAGCGATGTTCAGGAGCTCCACAAGATCGTGACTCCTAGGGGGTCTGACCCTCCTAAACGCGATGATGTAGGCCTTCAAAGCCTTCTCCACGGCTTGATGAGCTAGAAACACCGCTAGATGATGACTACCGCGTTTATGAGCTTCCTTAGCGTCGTTGAGATCAACCAAAGCTCCCTCGAGCCAGTCCAGAGCCTCTTCCCTCACGCTAAGCACCTAGGCTATCCTGATCCAGTACTCCGAAGCGTCCTGAACAACGATGCTCCTCCTCAAAGCTTCTTCGAACTCCCTGCGGGTGTAGGTGAGGATCTCGAAGCTCCTATCCCTAGGAAGAAGCTTCCTAATCAACGCGTACCTCTTGCCAATGTCGAGACCCTCGAACCCGTCGGAAACCACTATCAGATCCACATCGCTATCCTCCAACCACTCGCACTTAGCGTAGCTACCGAAGAGATAGACCTCTACATCGCCCAGAACCTCCCTAGCCCTAGCAACGAACTCCCTCAACACCTCCAGCAATCCCCTGGGTACACACTCCAAACGCTGCTTCACGCCGTCTCGACCTCCATAGATGAGCAACGTAATCACGTTCTTAAAGCTGAGCCCCCGAAGACCTGTCGAACACGGCTGAACACGATCGTTAACGGGGATTAGCTGTCAATACCCAGCTTCCGCACGAGCAGATCTGGGGATGGTAGTGTTCGAAACGGCTAGAGAGATCCTCAGCTACGCATTCGAGGAGCTTGAGCGTGCGGAGAAGTTAAAGGACTTTCTTCTCTATAGAAACGCTGCTGACAAGGCTTTTCTAGCACTCATCGTCGCGATCAACGAGTATATACGCATAGTCAAGGGCGTGACGCCTAGGAGTCATAGCGAGCGTCGAAGGATCTTGAGGGAGATGGGTCGTGAGGATCTGAGGGCTATCTACAGCGACTTGATGAAGACTCTTCACGAGGAAGCGTTTTACGAGGGGGTGTATCAGCCGGACGAGGTTAGGTACGCGTTCGAGAAGGTGAGGAAGATCATAGACGAGCTAGAGGAGGAGGTGAAGAAGCTGCTCGAGAAGCTCAAATGAGCGATAGAGCTACGTGCAGAAGTAGATACGAAGAGCGTTTCGTAGGAGCGTCGTATAGCCATCGAGCTCACATCAGGAATCCGTGCTCAACTTCTCCTTGGTGTATCGAAGTAGCCACTCGATGTGCGGTAATGCGTGTTTAACTTCTCTCAATCCGTACTTCGCTTCGTGGAAACCCCATACATGTATGTCGTAGGCTATGCTCCACGCCATCCTCACCTGCTCCTCGCTCAGCATCTCGGCTAAGCTCGTAGCAGCCATGCCCAGGAGCCACGTATCCCACTTCCCCCTTCTCCTCACCTCCTTCAGCTCGGGCACCTCGAAGCGCTTCGCCAACGCCTTGATGCACTCCTCAGCAACCTTATACAGCTTCTCACTCGCCTGCACAGCATCTCCCTTCTCGATGTACTCCCTAGCCTCCTCGAAGAAGTGCTCAGCAAGCTCGAGATGCACCAACGCCTCCTCCCTAGGATCCATACCCAGCTTCTCCATCACTGACTCAACAACTAGAGACTCGATATCGAAACCCCTCTTAACAGCCTCCTCAACAACCCTCCTAGGCAACCTAACGATATAAACATCGCTCTCAACCATCACAACACACCAAACCCGCCAAACAACCTCCGCAAGCCAACTAAATCCTTTCTCCAAAAAGCCCTGACACATCATCGTTACGAAGCGAAGCACGTGGTAGAGGATTAAGTGTTCTACATCTATAGAAACGTTGTTAACGAGATTATGGAGTCGTTGCGCAGATATCCATGGCTGATGAGTGTAGACGTTCTCGAGAGCCACATGCACAAGAAGCTGGCTCTGCTAGTAGCTCTCAAGCCGTGCTATACGAAGATTGAGGAGCTATTCCACAGAGGTCTAAGTGATAGCGGGTAGACGAGCTACTTCAGCTATGTGATGATCCGAAAACCTTCTTCGAC
>JALWBS010000116.1 GCA_027037025.1 Desulfurococcales archaeon
TAGACACTATCACTCGAAACACTATGTTCTCTCCCATCATCGCCAGTACGTTGTTATTACTCGTGCTGAACGAATTGAGTAATAGGTACACCCAGCCGGATACTGCACGCGATGGCAAGATGCACAGGGTTACTAGGATGGTCGTTACGACGATGTATAGAACTACGGAGGTTCGCGACAGTTCGTACCTAGTAATCTGATTACCTCTGTACGTAGAGCGGATAACATCGAAGAAGAGTAGGGAAACGAGCCCTACGACGCTTATGATGAGGCTCCCGACGCATAGACTACGTGTTGATGCGAGCATTCGTAGAAACATCGTTGTAGCGTAAAGCGCGGGACTAGCGGTTACGATGCTTCCTAAACCCGTCGCTACGTAAGCTACGTGTAGGAGGCTCTCGATGTGCTCTAAGGACATGAGGGAGTAGGGAGATGCAGAGAACAGCGTTACCAGCGCTCCTATTCCACCTACTATCGTTTTCCAAAGCGTTGCGAGCGCTATGATGCGCGGACACAGCTCTAGGATGGCTAACCGGAGTAGCTTCTTATCCATGCTTTCACCGCCTCAAGACACTTCCTCGCCCTAACCTCGTGCTCTTGACCTCTCGCATGCCCAAACCTAACCAACTCGTAGAGCGCAGTAAGCTCCTCGAATGGTGGTATGCGTATCCCAGCCTTGGCAAGCTTCTCGAGGTATTCACGGTGCGTCTCGAAGAACATTCTTCTAATGCCCAGTACGCGTTCTAGTAGATCGACTGCGAGCCAATACTCCCTAACCACCGAACCGTAGACGGCTACCTCAACTCTTCTTCCAAGCCTGGATGCCATGGATACCAAGCTTACCCTTAACCTCCTGCCGTATCTATGCAGTAGCAACGTTAGCGCTATCCCAGCGATCGCTATGAGCAACACTAGTGCTACGAACCAAAGGTTCGTCGATACGTAGTTGATGGAAGGCGTGGCTAATAGCGTTGGTGCTGCCGGGATCTTAGCTAAGTGGAGTAGCTGCGCCATAGGTACGCTACCAGCGTATTTCTCAGCCAGTTTGTAGAGATCGCTGTAGTTAATTCCTGAGCTCTTCGAAATCCGCTCTATTATGTCCAGGGCTGCTTTGTATGCTGAAGGATCGATTCTCCCTTGCGTGTATGCGCTCAACAGCTCCTTCATCAGCGATTCGAGGAGATGCTCATCGACTTTACCCTCGTAGTACTCAGAGAGAAGCTTCAGCAAAGCGCTCCTCATTCGTGAAGACGGTAACTCGTTGAGTATCCAGCGCAATCTGCTTGCCGGAACTCCGAGAGCCGACGCCGCTCGCGAAATGATCTTTTCCTGAGTAGTGTTTTCGGAAACGATAGCCTCTCTCCGGGGTTTAACCGGTGTGTGTAGCGATGTTAGGTTTAAGAGGAGGTTTTCGAGAGACTTATTCACAACGTTTGGAAACCCAAGTGTGTGTCTAGGATAAGGCCAGCTCTCCGACTCTGCAATGCAGGTGGTGCTCAATAGACACATGATCAACGGTATTAGGAGTAGGAATGAGAGTGATGTTCGAATCTTCAAGGCTTGGGCACCGGGACGCGTTTGAGAACGTCGTCGATCACCTTATCGCTTGTAACACCCTCAACTTCGTACTCGGGTTTCAGAATTATTCTGTGCATTAACGCTGGTTTGGCAACGATCTTAACGTCGTCGGGAATTACGTAGGTTCGTCCACTTAGGTACGCCCATGCTCTTGCGAGCCTCAGTATAGCTATCCCAGCTCTTGGTGAACCTCCCAACTTAACCGCTGGGTGCTGCCTAGTCTCCTCAACTATGCTAGCTATGTAATCTATTATGGAGTCATCGACCTTCACCCTCTTCGCCTCTTCGATGGCCTTAACAACCTCTTCCCTCGATACGACGGGTTTCAGCGATTCTAACCCTATCTCGATCTCGTCTATACGTTTCAGCAGCTCTCGGAAACCCTTGGGGCTAGGGTACCCAGTAACGATCTTTGTTAGGAATCGGTCTAGTTGTGCTTCTGGTAGTGGGAATGTTCCTTCCATCTCTATGGGGTTCTGCGTAGCTATAACCATGAAAGGTCTC
>JALWBS010000117.1 GCA_027037025.1 Desulfurococcales archaeon
GTGAGTTTCGACGAAGCGATCCAGGGAGTTAAGGTACTTCTCGAGGAAGGTGTTCTAGCAGGTCCTTCCAGCGGAGCCAACATAATCGCGGCCATTCACGTAGCTAGGGAGCTGGGTAAGGAGGCGAACGTTGTTACCATAGCCGCCGACTCCATATTTAGATACCCCTCGGTACTGAGGATGCTGAGCGAAACTACGTAAAGCTTCGTCAGCCCATGGAAATCCTCATCACATCTCAGATCCTGCCGGAGTCATCACCCTCAAGGCGGAGTCAAGAAGCATAGCTAAAAAGCCTTTGGAGTAGCACCTCGTTGGGGAGGACCATGGGTAGCGAGCGAGGCTTTAGGTTTGGTGAACACACAGCGGATGTATTGATAGAGGGTTGGGGAAGGACCTTGGAGGAGCTCTTCGAGGAGATGGCAAAAGCCATGTTCGAGGTCATGACCGATACGAAGCGGGTCGAGCCAAGGATTAAGATCCACGTCGAGGTCTGCGGATTCGATCTAGAAAACCTTCTGTATAGGTGGCTAGAAGAGCTTCTCTATCACCACGACTCTAAGAACCTCGTGTTCAGCAAGTTCGAGGTTAAGAAGATCTTCGAGAAGAGCGTCGATGGCGAGAAGGAGGTGTGTCTCGAAGCCGATGCGTGGGGTGAAGAGTTCGATAGGTCTAGGCACGAACCTAGAACGGTTGTCAAAGCGGTTACCTACGCTCAGATGAGGATCTGGAGAGAAGGTGATGTGTGGAGAGCTACGACGGTCCTCGACATCTAGCTCAATTCGAACGAGTCCTTTTGATGAACAAGGCGTAGTCCCCTTCGGGAACCTCTACGCATTCAACATCTCTACTCGCAACGTAGATCCACGCTCTGCCCACGGGCGTCTCTATCTCTACCCGACGGTACTCGAGAGGCACGTTCTCGAAATCGTCTAGCTCACGAAGTAGCTCCTCATCGACTTCGTAAACCTCGATGTAGATTCTGTTAACGTCGTTCGACTTAACTAGGTAAGGCGTATCTCCGCACACCACGAGCTTGTACGGGATGTGTACAAAGCCTTCCCACAGCAAGCTAGCGCGTCTAAGCATATGGTGGTTCTCCATACCGCGCCTCAGAGTTCCGTATACCGCGACCAGCATCGTTTCACCATCGAGGCGCTTAACTCAACACTTATTACTTGGCGAGGCTTATCATCTATAGGATCGTGGGTGAAACCTTGTCCACGATTTCTAGGGTAGACCTTGTGGAGATGATAAAGGCCAACAACATGGTTGAAGATCTGCTCGAGTGGCTAAGGAGCAAGAAAGGCATGGATACGAGCGAACCAATATCCCTGAACGATCTCGACATCAACCTGCTGATCGAGTATGCGAGGGAGAGAGGGTTGATAGGAGAGGGCGTCAACGTTATCGAGGAAGAGGCTAAGATGCTTAGGGATCCCGAGCCTGAGGAGCTGAAGGTGGACGTAAGGCCTACGAAGCCTAAGAAGATCCGGAGCAAGCGCTAGCTCCACCACTACCTGCGTAGGAGTTCAGATTACGAATGTGCTTAGCAACGCCCTCCTCATAAGCATCGCCAACGAAGCCCTGCTTGCACACAACCCCCACCTCTCGACACTTCTTGAACATGTACTCAATTCTTTTTAAGAAGCTTTGCGTTCGCACAGCCTTAGCTTCCTTAACTAAAACACCTTTTTCGAACATGAACCTCTTAGGATGCAGTGGATCTATGTATAGAACCGCTCTCAACTCCTTAGCGAGGCGTAGTAGCTCTGAGAACGTTTCGTCATCATCGTTAATCCCGGGGATGACCGGGCCGTAGAATATCCATAGGTTCTCGACACCTTTCCTCCTAAGCGCTCTAAGAGCTTCTATCCTTCTGCTAGGCGGTGAAGCCCTGGGCTCGAACCTCCTAGCCATGGAATCGTCTATGAACGTCACCGTCAAACCTACGTCAACGCGGACATGCTTCAAAAGATCTACGTCCCTTAGAACGAGATCGGACTTCGTCTGAACGCTCACCCTATAACCATGCTTAACCAGAGTCTCTATGCATCGCCTAGCTAAGAACTCACGTTCTTCGACGGGTTGATAAGCGTCGCTTATCGTACCGACACCCACAACACCGGGTTTCATGGCTAGAAGCTCGCGGCGTAGCACCTCAGCGATGTTCTCCTTAATGAGCACGACTTCGCCCCAGCGATCAGCGATGCTCTTGCCAACGTAGCACCTTGCATAGCAGTAGACGCAGCCGTGCTCACAGCCTAGGTATGGATTGAGTGCGTAATCGAGATCCGGCAGTCCGCTCCTAGATAGGGCTCTGCGAACACGGATCCTAACGTACTTAACCAACACAGTCACTCCGCAAAAAGGCTTGGTTGCGGAGTTCATAAAGAGGTTGCGAACCGTTACTGGACTATCTCCAACTTCCTCAGGTAGTCAAGCATCTTATAGAAGGCCACTATCCTAGAGACATTCCTCGAGCCTCGAGGTCCCGGAGCTTTCATGAAGAAAGCGTTTACCTCGTAACACGTTCCGTAAACGCCTTTCTCTATAAGCGAAGCCCCTATCCTTATCAGATCCACGAGTAGTCCAGCGAGTGCTGGGCTATCGTTTATCCTCATGTTGACGATGAGCTCGTCTTCCAACCCGTTGAAGGTCTTCCAAGGGATGTGCATGGATACGAACTTCTTGTCCCCAAGGGGCTCGAGATAACCCGTGGGCTTAACGAAGTGAGGCACGCTATACCCCAGGATATCCTCGATGACACTCGTCTTCGTCTCCTCCTTCATAGCGTTCCTCTCAGGTAGCGTAAGCGCGTAGAAATCGGTGTTGCCACCTATGTTGAACTGAGCTATCGAGAGAACCCTTCGGTTACGCTCAGCGAGATGCTCGAGGATATCGGCCATCAAGGGGGTGGCGCCGGTAGCACCATCGTCTCCGAGAACCAGCGATGCTGATCTGCGGTAGAGCTCTACGAAGGCGGGGTCTCGAGCTATGGGGCTAGGGATGACGTTTATGAACGCAACCCTCCTGCTCCTCTTCCTAGCGTATTTAGCAACTGCGTAGGCATAGGCTTGGCTAGCAGATACCTTACCCGATTCCACAGCTCTCTCCAGATTATCGATCGTTTCGAAAGCCCTTGCGGGTTCCGTCGTTATCACGTTCACGAAGACGTCCGCTCCGAATCCGCTGAACTCATCAACGAGCCTATCTATGGCTTCGGCAACGCCTCCGAACTCCTCGAGGCCCTGGGCTTTCACGGGTAGACCGCGGAGGGATCCTAGGTGTATCCCCATGGATACCCGTAGCTGCTTAAGCGTTTCGGGTACCGGCACGGTTCTACCCAACAACTCCTTACATACATCGTAAGCCGACTTACCCACCTTACGAACATCCACATCGTATAGCCCCACGAACTCTATGTCTTCGATAGCCTTGTCCAACCTGTACCTAGCTAGAGGAACACCCCACGGCTCCAAACCTCTCTTTATCCTCTCGACTCCCGTCAGAAGGTGTGCAGCAACCATCCCCGCACCTATTACGACGACCCTTATCATCTTGAATCCCCCTCGAGTTGAAGCTATGTATAGATTTAAGTAGCGCGCAACACCCGAGTGCACTCACTAGCTACGAGATTACTACGATACATATCGAGTGCGATCTCGTTACGCAGATAAGCGTCTAGCCCAGGAATTGACGAACTCATCGATGTCGATGCCAGCCTTCTTAAATATCCTCGGATTCGCCGAACGTATGAAGGTCTTTAGAAGCCCATCGATCGCGACTCTGTCTATCCTCCTTCTCGGTCTAGTCGTAGCGAGGGTATCGATTCTACAAGCTCTCGAAATCGATGGTTTCTCGAGATCGAGGAATCTTCGAAGAAGCTGGGGATCGGGGAAAAGAGCTACTAGAGTACCTCTAAACAGTTGCCGTGGAAAGATCAACGAGTTGAAGCGTACGAACCTTATGACGACATCGCTTAGGAATAGCCTTAGATCGGTAACTTCCCCGATTACTAAGCCGAGTTCCTCACCCTCCTCCAGAACAAGGGTCTTACCACCGAGTCTCTCTATCACGAAGCTAACGGTGTTGGCCAACCCCACGTCGTTGGTTACGAGGATCCCGTTCTCGGATCCCCCAAACCGGTTTACGAATATCTTCCTCCATCTCTTACCCCTAGGAGGATCGATGATTACGACCACCGTAATCATTCTATGCGCCTCCAAAATCGATATATTATCTGAGAACCACTGTATTTCTCGGTGATCTCGTGGAGGATGATAGGAGGTTCAGAGCATCGCTTTTCGACATCGTCGAGCGTATGCTCGACAAGATTCTCAACGATTGGGAGGGTGAAAAGAGGAGTAAAGTCATCACCCCTCTAACCCATGTATATAACGACGATGATTCGCTGGAGATAATCTTCGAAATACCTGAGTGTCGCGATCCCCGACCCCAGATAATGATTAGAGGAAGCCGCTTGATAATGAAAGCCCGTGGACAGGAGATTTGCTCGAAGAGTGTTGAGCTTCCCCGAAACGTCGATCTGTCATCCATGAGAGTAAAGAACTTAGGCGATCTCCTAATCGTCAAATTCTCGAAGGTATCTAAACGCTAGTGCGCAACGCTGTTACGGAGCTTAGGCACCGCAGACGACCGCGAATGCGGTTGGATGAAGCGGTGGGTCGGGCCCCCTAGACATACGTCGGGCATTCGGAGACAGAGTTGTTCGACACACTCTATGCTCTTATCGATGACTACCACTGCAAGAAGCTTGATCCCTGCCACGGGGTTCCTACAACCATAGTTGAGCTCTACGACTCTCTTAACCTCGGAGAACTTGGGTAACGATCTCAGGATGTACATCGACGTAGAGAAGATGAACCTGAGCGATGCTGAGCGGAAGAAGCTGAGCGCTTCCGGGATGCTGACTATGCATGGGATGAGGAACGAGGCTATGCACATCGTGAAGAGCCTTGCAGCCACGGGCATCGACATTGCTAGAGCCTGTCTCAACCCCGAGCCCACCCCTAGGTAGACGATCAAGCTCATGACTAGGTAAGTCGATGCGAAGATCGACGCTGTCTTCAAGCTCTTCGATAAGAGCTCCCTACTCTTCATACACAGCAAAGCGATTGTTAGTGCGCATACCACGGCTATGGCGATCAGAGGTAGGAAGCACGTCGAGATTAGCATAGCTAGTACGGAAACGAGCTTAACCAAGCTTAATAATCCTCGCCTGGCCAAAGCGGCTCGCCACTCGCGTACTGTGGGTCGTAAGCAAGAACTTCATACCTAGGTTAGCGAATTCGCTAACGGCTTTAGAGATCCATTCAAGTAGATCCCTATCGAAACCCAGCGAGATCTCGTCGACCACCAGAACGGATTTCCTTGGAGATAGCAGAGCGAGCATGAGCATCAGAGCCCTAGACTCCCCAATGCTTAGAGTATACGGGTTTCTAGAGCGGTACTCAGCGAAAGGTGTTAAGCGAAGCAGCTCATCGCTTATCCCCATAGCTTGGAACTCACCTGCAACGCTATTTCGAAGAAAGACTCGTGGAGGGTTCTGAGGTACCACGAATAGAGCGCTGTGAGCAACTCTAACGAAGCCCCTGAACTTGGCAACTCCCATCAGCGCGCGTACCAACGAAGTCTTTCCACGGCCATTCCTTCCCAGAACGACTACGACCTCATCGTTCTCTACAACCACGTTGCTAAGATCAACCCTTCTACCACCACGGTACTCTACGACAAGGTTCCGCACCTCGATTACCGATCTCGGTTTCTCTAAACGTCTTTCGATACGATCTAAGAAGCTCGTTAACGAGAAGAAACGACGATCTCCTTCGATCCGAACTATCTTATCGACGTAGCCAAGGTAAGGTTCTTCGAAGTGGTCCACGATGATGACCGCCTTCCCTAGCTCCTTTACGTATCTCAAACTGTTGAGGAACGCGCTCAGCTCCATTTCGTCTAAGTAGCTACTAGGTTCCTCGATGATCAGCAGCTTTGCATCGCTTTTCAAAGCTAGTCTCATCGCCTCTTTGAATACCTCGCTAGCCGCGTACTCCCACGGAGCTCTGAATCTAGCTTCAGTGATCGAAACGGTGTCTACGCCGAGTAGTCGAGCCTCGTCGGAGAAGCTCGCGGTTGTGAAGAACATTAAGGGATCCTGCGGTATGTAGATAGCTAAACGCTTTCTCAACGCGTCGACGGGGTGGAGACCCAGCACTGATGCACGTCCACGAATCTCGATCGAGGGATAGAGGTAGAGGACTCCGCATAGAGCCTTGGCAATGAGGGTCTTCCCACTTCCCACACCTCCGCAAAGCAGCGCGACCTCGCCTTCGCTCAACTCGAAGTTAACGGCGTCGACAACGCGCTTACCCTCCACAGATATGGCTAGATCCTCAACGCGTACGGTACTCATTAGACGAGCCCTCTCGATCTGAGGTACCTCATAGCGGCTGAAGCAAGCACTATCCCGAGGACGTGATCCATGAAGAGGTCTTGCGGAACGAAGATCGCTACGCTGACTATGAAAATCGCTGCGGCTAGGCTAAGAGTCTTCGGATTCAGGTGTAGGAATGAAAGGGTATGAAACGCGAAGTTAAGAAGAGGGCGAGCACCACTAGCTATGTATGCGTAGAACACTGCGAAGCCCATTAGGTACATCGGCACGGCGGAGGCCAGTGTTATGAGTAGTAGAACAGCGAAATCCTTCTTGCCAAGGCTTAGAAGAGATCTTCTCGTCTTCTCGAAGTACTTCCTGGAAAGGTAGGATACTAGGAACGCCATTAGCGGGAACCCCCATAGATAACCCGCGGTATAGCCAACTAGTACGTAAGGACCTCCGTGAGCTCCCGCTGCGACGGGCAAGCCGAGGGCTATCAACGCTAAGTAGCAGAGCATTGCCGTAACTGCGTACCTAGGCTCGAGGGTTAGCCCCGCGAATACGACGCCCATGTTCTGCATGGTGTAGGGAATCGGCCCAACGTAGAAAGCTATCTGAGCAC
>JALWBS010000118.1 GCA_027037025.1 Desulfurococcales archaeon
ACCTGAGCCTCGACTCCACGACCCTAGCGTTGGTCAGGGTCTCCACGAGGTAAGCCTCGTCGCGGTCCCTCACGTAGACGTCGATCTCGAGACCCCTCGCGAAGCGGTAGCAGACGTGTATCGAGGCACTCTCCGACCCCAGGCTCTTGAGCACGAGCGCTCTGAGCCAGAACCGCTGAACCTCCTCGTTCTCCGCGCACACCGATAGCCTATGAACAACGCTGGGATCGCGTGTAGCGATCTCCGCAAGCACCCTACGAGCGGCTGCGTCGAGGTACATGGTCAGCGAGTCCACGCTCTTAACGCTGCCGAACTCCTCGAAGGATACGAACCCTAGGTACGAAGCTACGACGCGGAGGTAGTGGTTGAGGGGCTTCGACTCGTCGATCGACACCTCGAGGACGTCGGGGCACGTAACGTCGTTGAAAACCCTCTCAACGACCTTCTCGATGTCGTGAAGCGCCGGCTCCTCGATGTAGAGCACGAGGAACCCAGGGCCCTGAGACACGAATTCGCGTAGCCTCTCCTCAATCCTTGAGCAGAGCTCCATCCTGACGGACCTCGTCAAGCCCCAGCTCAGGTCGATCACCGTCACGCTTCCCTGCACCGGTAGCCATGGAAGCCTAGCGTGGACATCGTTGGCGAACTGGACGTACCTAGCCATGGGGAGCGAGCTGTGGAAAACACGATGAGCATCCCTCAGCATCCTAACCAGGAACTGCACGTAGCTGTACCTAGGATCCCGAGGCTTCAGCGCCACGATGAGCTTCGGGCTCGAGAGATCCAGAAAGAACCTATCGAGGCTCTTCCCAAAGAGGAGCTCGCCAACGTCCACAGGTTCAGCAACCCACGAAAGCCTCTGAACCCTCTCCTCACCAACTTCCTCAGCAACGGCATCCCCACGACCTGAAGCTACCTGCTCAACCACGTGCAAACCCTCGAAAGCTCCCTACGCTAGGCAGTCTATGAGCTCTCTAGACCCCCACCACTCCACGAGCTTCAGACCCCCACACCGTTGCGATGAGGACACTGCTTGAGGCACTACGTATCTACCCATCAAAGAACCCTCAACGCACCACATCCCCAGATCTTTATCGCTACCTTGAGCAGTGCTGAAGAACGCCTTCACGAAAACGTCTAGCGCAACCCTAGGCCGAGCCATGGCATTCCAGCATCGCTAGGTATGGACAGTGAAAAGTCTGTTCGTAGCCTACGACGCAATGAGCTTGAGAATCGTAGTTGAGGAGTTTGAGAAAGCCCGTAGGTTTATCGAAAGTTTTGGTTTGTAGACACGCATATCTATGTCTCTACGCAGTCCCTATCTAGGGTTGTGCAGTGGCTCAGCGTTTGAGCGCTATGGATATCGTGAAGATGTTTGAGGAGGATTCTAGAGCGAGGAAGAGGCTTGCTGAGCTCCTGGTTAGCGAACCCGATGTTAGGCTAGCAATCATCAACGCAGTTCTTAGAGAAGTCGCTACTAAGCAAGACATCGAGAAACTGAGCACAGCATTCAAACAGGATTTGGAGAAGCTAAGGAATGAATTCGAGCAAGATATCGAGAAGCTTAGAACAGAGTTTAGGCAGGAAATCGAGAAGTTGAGGAATGAATTCAAGCAGGATTTGGATAGGGTTAGGAACGAGCTTAGGCAGGATATGGAGAAGCTAGAGAATGGATTAAGGAATGAGTTTAGGCAAGAGATTTCTAGGCTCGAGAATAGGATTGATAGGGTTGAGGAGAGAGTTGGTAGGTTGGAGGATAGGGTTGGTGGTGTTGAGCAGAGGTTATCGAGGTTGGAGGGTAGGATGGATCTACTGATAAAGGTGTTCATAGGGTTCAGCGTACCAACGCTAACAGCCGTGATAGGCATACTACTCAAAATGTTGTTTAAACCATGAGTGGTATCAGCGCATTCGTAAAGCTGGTTTCGGGCAACACGGTTCAAGATCCTCGATTCCGTAATCGAGGTGTTCGCCTAGCTTAGACATACTGCATCAACAATCATTGAGGGTGGTGTTGAAGAGCATTCTAGCTCTGAAGAGGTCGCGCTTCTACTGTTTTGAGCTCGTAGT
>JALWBS010000119.1 GCA_027037025.1 Desulfurococcales archaeon
GCCTAAGCTTACCGATCCTCCAATCCGTGCGCTCCCTCAGCTCTTGCGCCAAAACGCTTGCGAAGTAGTAATTAGCAAAGCATTCCGAAACTATTTCCACGCGTTCAAATCGCTCTCTAACCCCCTGACCTTGGTTAGACATGCCAAACTTCACCACTCTTAACAACGTATCTCGACACAACCTCGCGTGGAGGCATGGATAAGAGTTCGTCAGCTGTCTTCAACTCCTCAGCAAGCTTCTCAACGTTAATCTCCCACGCTCTCGTTGATCCGTACCGATCTCTAACAACGTAGTAAGTCCTCAACTCTTTGATGACATCCCATAGCATAGACACTAACAAGGGGTTGTGCGTAGCTATCACAATGTATAGATACTCCTTAGCCCTAGCTATGTAGTCCGATAGCAAATCTAGGAAGTATGGAAATACATGTGCCTCCGGCTCCTCCAGTAGCAGAACGAACTTCTTCTCGAGACCATAGAGCTTAGCATAGTTCATAGCAGTTCTAATGGCGATCAGGTAGTACAGCATTCGAAATATAGAGTCTGAAACCGCTAATGAATTAACCTCGTAGTCGTAATCAAATACAACGATGCTCCCTGAAGAAAGCACCTTGATCTCTATCTTTTCATCGATGTACTCCCTCAAAATCTCATTGAGCTGAATCACTACATCTCTAGAGATCTTAATCACATTGGTTGCATTCCACCCAAATTCACTAAGAATGTTCTTAGGTGTTGGACGAGTGGAAACGCCTCTTAAACGGAGATGGAATCCGCACAACATGGGCGATGAGCACGTGGATGAAGATAGTCCGTACCTATCGTATCCATAGAGTCTAGCCTCAAGAAGTGCGTCCTTAACTTGGCTCAACGCGTTCCTAACTTCTTGAAATGGTGTTGCGGGTAATGTTTTGAGATCCCACGGAATTGCGATGTCATCGAGCTTGAGATTAAGCCTTCCTTGTTCAAACTGCGCAGTAAGCCTGAGACGTTTCTCGCTGTCTATAATAGCCTCGATAATTATGCCTTTAGTTAGGTCGTGATATCTAAAGAGTTGATTGACATCACCGAATCTTAGTATTAATGAGGGTTGCTCAAGGTTCGATGCATCGTTATTGTACTCTTTGTCTAGAAGGAGGATCCTATTGAAGTAGCCTATCAAAGCTATTGCGTCGAGGATGTTTGACTTGCCGCTTCCTGGAGGGCCTATAAGTATCGTCACGGGTGTTAGTTCTAGGGAAACCTCGTCAATGCTTTTGAAGTTCGTTATCCTAACGATCAATGTTCCTAACCCCGTCCCCGATCTATAGCTACGATAAGCCCCTAATACTGTCGTTCATGATTACTAACATCGTTCTAAACTCGCTGAGATACGAGGAGCATCGATGAAGGTTTGTTGTTCGTGGTCTGTGTAGGTCTAAGGATCTAATCTCTCAGCTTCTCTCCACAACGTCTCGAATATCGAGGCTAGCTTGTCTAGATCCTCGCGTAGCAACCTGTGTATCAGGTCGTGTCTCACATCAGCGTAGCAATGGATCAACACGTTTTCAATCCGGGCATTGCTAAGGCCACGTCTCTAAGCTCGTCACTGATTATCTCGGTCGAGGTGATGGCCTCCATAACGTCTCTGTACGTCGGTCCTCTAGACAACCCCTTTCTAGCTGCTATGAAAGCTGCCGTGCCGAGTATCGATTCTAGGAGTATGTGTAGATACCTCTCCGCAAGTGCTTGTAGATCCTCGTCACTGCTGTATCTCTCCCAGGGTATGGAAGCTATCCACCTAAGCTTCTCGAGACTCCTACGAGCTCTAGACGCTCTCGCTACCAAACCTGGTGAAGGCATGCTTCAACTCCCTCCGAAAGAGTTTTATCAACGGCTCTAGGTCAGCCACCTCGTCTATCGCCTTAGCTAGATCCTCGTAGAACTCCTTCGAACCCTCACCATCGCTGTGAATCAGAACCCCCTTGGCTAGGGCTTCCCACGCAGTGATGGGGTTCCAATCGTCTATGACCACCAGGTCTACGCGGGTCCCAAAGCACTTCTCGAAGTCTCCTA
>JALWBS010000120.1 GCA_027037025.1 Desulfurococcales archaeon
CTCGGGGATGAGAGCACCGCAGTTATCGCACTGTATACGAGCGACAGACCCCTTATCCCCCTTCCTACGACCTCTATTCTCCCTCTTCTTAGGCATTTCTAGCCCCAGAGCAACCTATCGCAACAGGTTAAAAGCTTTGCCTATGCAGAGACCCGCGCGAAACACCGAAGCTTGCCACGATCATAGCTACCCTCGCCACAAGGCATGGGCTTAGCCCTGGAAGAGGTGTTAAACGAGGTGGAGAACGGGGTTTGTTCAGGTACCTCGCTGGAAGAGGGATCAGTGTATTTCTCTCGAACCGGTTCCTGAAATCCCAAACCTTGTTTTGAAGCGAAGCATGTCTCGAGCGAGGATCTTCTTAAGCTCTCTAACCATCTGCTTAACCAGCTCGTCATCCTCTATGGGGCTGCGCTCGAAGGGATCCCGCTCTAAGTCGAATACCCACGATACTCCATCCCTCTCCGAGTAGAGGAGCTTGTACTTACCCCTGATGAACGCCTTCTTTTCGTATCCATAAGCCACAGCTTCCGATAGAGCCCATCTATCCCTAGGAACTCCCTTGAGGAGCGAGTAACCATCGAAGATGTTAGGATCGAAGTCTAGCCCTAGCCAGTCGAGCACCGTGGGTACGATATCGACTAGGCTGACTAGAGCTCCGCTGGCTACGGCGCTAGACCTAAGCATACTCTTACAGTTCAGTTCCTGTACGAGTAGAGGAACCTCTATAACTTCGTTGAACAGGTTGTGTCCATGTCCAACCCCGTAGAAGCCTCTGGGATCGTAGAAGTGCTCGGCTTCAACATCAGCATGCTCCCAGAACTCTTCGCCGTGGTCAGAGGTCACGATTAGGAGTAGCGGTTCATCGACTTCTTCTCGGAGCTTCTCGACGAAGTTCCTCAGCGCCTCATCTACGTACCGAAGCGTGTTGTCGTATAGAAGAACCCTATTGTATCTGTACTCCTCGAAGCCCTCACCTCTCTGCTCATCAGGTTCTCTATAGTTCCACATGTTTATGCCTGGCAAGGGCTTTACCTCCCCGAAGAAGTTTATGAACTGCTTCGGGGGGTTGATCGGCTGGTGAAGATCGCCTAGGTGTATGTACGCGAAGAAGCTCTTGCCTCTCCTCGCAGATCTCAGCACACGTTTTAGAGCTTCGCTAAGTACTTTGGATGCCTCGATCTTTTCGAGAGCTACGTACTCAACCGCGCTGCTCCTGAGCGGAAGAGCTGCGTTGTATATCGCCGTGATGAACAGCGTATCTAGGCCTAGGACTCTAAGGAGCTCTGGAAGCGTCACTACTTCACTCCTTAGCAAACCCAAGTTCCTTGGGTTGTCAAGGTTCTTAACAACACCCTTAATCACCGCCCCGTGGTTATGGGGGTATAGACCCGTTATTATCGAGGGAACGGATGAGTACGTGTGTGGCGATGCCGAGTAAGCCCTCAGCTTGATATCGAAGCCGTCTAGAAAAGGCGTGGTTCTACGGCTGTATCCTGTGAACGACAGGTTTCTGTACCTAAGGCAGTCAACTACTATCAGAACAACGCTACCCCTAGGCTTGCCCCTAACGAACTTCTCGCTGAACTTCCGCACGTACTCAACTCGTTCTCGTAGAAGGAACCTCCTCTCGATGTTGTGAATCACGCTCTTGGCTCTGATCACCAGAGAGGTTATCCTCTTTATCCGAACCCACGCCTTGTCGTTAACCCTCGCTTTACCGGCTCCACCCACTTGCACCACCGACTGCAGAAGAGTTTAGAGAGCGTCGCTTCTAAACATCGTTGCAGAGCATGAAGATCCGCGCGTTCTCGATAACCATTCAATGACTCGGCTTCGCACTAGCCTTTTCGAAGCCCATTGAGCGTTGGTACGAACATAAATTCCGAAAGCCTGGTACTAACCGTGGAACGGGTTCCCGGGGATGATAGGCATGGGTAAGGAGTGGATCATCGAGGGCTACGTCTACATCTATCCCTATCTAAGCAACGGCGTTTTCCTCCATCCTAAGAAAGCGAGTGCTAGGAATTGGAGAGAGGTTGAGAAGCTCTACCTAG
>JALWBS010000121.1 GCA_027037025.1 Desulfurococcales archaeon
TCTACGGAGGAGATCCAGCGATAGATGTACTGACGTTGGGTGGAGCTAGGAGATGCGACGATATACTGGAGAAGCTTAAGGAACTATCGAGTTCGATGAACGATATCTACCTAGTTCTATTAGGGGAGGAGAGTATCGCGTGCAAATCTCTTCTACTTCGAGAGCTAGAGCTGAACGTCTACGTACATTTCGTCCCTAGGAAGAAGGTGAGGAACCTTAGGATCGAGCATTTAGCGTGGGAAATCGCGAAAGCAAAGTCTTTAGCAAGGCTGAGCGTTGGTTGGGTCCCGAACGAGCAATGCTATGCTTTCTACAAGACTAAGCTCTCCAAACCCCTGATCGATAAACCAGATCCTGGATACGACGTGTTCCTGCTTTGGGGAAGAGGTCGTTGCTTACTTAGCGAGGTCATCGGTGTTGATTGCACGCTCCCCCTTCTAATCAGGATGTATGGCGGTGAACATCTCGTCTTCTGCGGAGACGTAGAGGTAGGCAAAATTTCGATACCCGATGACTTTCGGGATGTAATCTTCGAGAAACGCTTTGAATCTTCTCTACCAACACCTTCTCTTAGCAATACCCTGGAGAGAAACCTCGAGTTGACTAAGCTCATCGTACGTAGAGCTGAAGAACTGCTCCGATCTTTCTCTAAGGGTTTTAACAAGATCATAGTACCGCTTAGCGGAGGCAAGGATAGCGCACTGTGTTTATCGATAGCAGTCAAAGTTTTTGGAAGCGAATCCGTGACCGCAGTCTACGTGGATACAGGTCTCGAATTCCCACAAACCCGCGAGTATGTTGAGATGCTCAGCGCAGAACTAGGAGTCAACTTATTGGTGCTACGCGCACCGCTTAGGGACGAAATCGTTAAGCGTGCAAGGTTTCCTAGTCATAGCGATAGGTGGTGTACGCAGTTAAAGGTGGGAACGCTAGAGAAGTTCATCAGGTCGTTTAGCGGAAAGAAGCTCGTGATTGTTGGTGACCGCGACGCCGAGTCCCGCTCTCGGTCATGGAGACCTACAGTCAGAGACGAAGGGGATGTGCGGTACATAGCACCAATAAAACCGTGGTCTACAGCCCATATCCAGATCTCGCTCTTCAACCTAGGTATACCGATAAACCCCCTATACGAGCTTGGATTCTATAGAATAGGGTGCTTCGTGTGCCCTTCGCTCAGATCCTGGGAACGCAAGATAATGGCGAGACATCCCGATGCATTTCGCGAGGTTCTCAATGACCCCCTCTTTAAAGAGTTTGACGAGGCTAAGCGAAGCGTAGCATCTATGCAGAGATAACGTAGCTTATTTAGTTACTACGAAAGTATTGTTCGGGTGAAAGTGGTTTGGACATCGAGGGTGGCGGAAACGAGGAGGTAAAGCTTAGCAAAACAGCCCTAAGAATATATCTATATCTACTTAATAAGGGGAGAGAGGCTGGGCCTAGGGAGATAGCCAAGGATCTAGGAATTAGCCCTAGTCTAGTTCATTACCACTTGAAGAGGTTAGAAGCTCTAGGTCTCGTGATGAAGGGCGCCGATGGTTATAGGATTGCCTCGATGATGAAGCTCGAGGGATTCTTATCCATAGGAAGGAGGTTGGTGCCACGGATGTACATATACGCATCGTTCTTTGCGGGTCTGCTAGTCTCGGAATTGATAGCGGTAGCCAAATCGATCGTCCCCCTTTCAGGATCCATGATCTTATCCATAGTTTCCTCGCTTATAGGATTCGTGATAACCTTCGTAGAGGGTTACATGATGCATCGAAGAATCTTTAAGCTTAGCAGAAGTTAGCGACAGTAGATGATGAGGTTACGCACTCGCGGATTCGTGACGAAACCACCTCTCGCTGATGATGATCTTCACGGCACCCTGACGACGTGATGATGGACGGCTATGCTGATGTTATCCCTGTTCCACGCATCGACGAGCCATCTTCTGCCGATAAGAGGACAGGTCTTATCAGTAGCACACCATCAACCCTCATCAGCTCTCCATAAAGGGACTTTATCCTGTTCGTGTCTCCACGAACAACTATTATCAA
>JALWBS010000122.1:0-1285 GCA_027037025.1 Desulfurococcales archaeon
TTCGAACCCTCACCATCGCTGTGAATCAGAACCCCCTTGGCTAGGGCTTCCCACGCAGTGATGGGGTTCCAATCGTCTATGACCACCAGGTCTACGCGGGTCCCAAAGCACTTCTCGAAGTCTCCTATCAACAGGCCGCGCTCTACCATCCCAAGCTCTCTACCGATTCTCACAGCTATGTCGTAATCGCTGTGAGGAGCTTCGTAGCCCCTCGCTCTCGAGCCGAAGAGCACTACGTATCGCAACCCCCATTTCCTAGCCACGAACTCGACGCATCTCCTAACATCTTCACTCAGCACATCTGGATCCCAGCTCTGATTCGAATAGAGATTCTTAAGGTGTGCTACTCAGTCGATACCCTCGACACGCTCGCGATGATCATCTACTAGAGTGTTTCGACGAGTCGAAACACAGGGAAATGCGTCGAGGTGCGTAACGTGGTTAGCGATGCTGTTGAGGTGTATAGAAACGGGATTCTGCGAGGCCCTATTCTAAAGACGATTCTCTAGCTCGCCCTGCCCACCATGGTTCCCGACTCTGCTCGGATGACCTACAGCCTCGTGATACAATCCGATGCTCATTAAAAACTCTCCGCGTAGGCAATAAGAGATACGTCAAAGAACTTTGTAGGTATTTCAAGAGTGAGCGTTTCGATGTTGGTTGCGGGTGAACATTTTGGAGCGTGATAAGGTTGATCTGAAGTAGAGGTCTGTGAGAAGAGAAACTCTTAGGAAGTATCGATTCTAAGCAGATTGTTGAGCTAATTCGTGAAGACAGGTTGTTACGATGAGCTCGAGCCCTCGTTTATGAAGCATCAGCGTCTAGGCTCTCAATCTCCATCGATGAGCAAGCACTCTTCAACTTCTTACCTTCTGTAACGAGCTTGAGCTCCAAGCGCTTAGCGATTAGTAGATACGGAGAGTCGTACACTATGAGCCCGTATCGAGAGCTATTCTCAGGATATCGTTGAGGTCCTCGATACCCACGGGAATCACCCTCATGTTCTTCAACACGCTAAGTGTCTTCAGAAGAGCGAAGATAGTGCCCTGGTGCTTCGCCAAGACCTTTCTCTTAACCAACTTACACACAGCATTAATGGATTCGTACTTAGTCAAATCGATTGCGTATCTACCCTACCCAGCAAATACCTATCGGAATCGCTAAACCTCATCACGATGTTGATGGTCGGAGCATCGAGGAGAAGACGCAGGGAGCATCTCATGACTATCCCTAAAGCTGATCCTTTATAAGGGCGTTGCTCTTGGAGCACCGCAATCAAATGGTT
>JALWBS010000122.1:1295-2032 GCA_027037025.1 Desulfurococcales archaeon
AAGCGATCGGAAGCTCTCTTATGCATCACCTCGTGGTGAACAGCGATACGGTTCTCCACGTCTATCCATAACCGCGTATTACAATGCAAAACGTTTCTACCGGAATAGGTATTGGGATGGCGTGGGTTGAGAGCTTGAGCATCCATGGCTACGAGGCTGAGGTTCTTAGGAAGAGAGCTCTAGAGTTCTTGAAAGAAGCCGAGATAGCTTTCGAACGCGGAGCTTACGACATAGCTTGTTTCTTAGCTGAGCAATCTCTTCAGCTATACCTCAAACACGTGCTTCTCAAGATCGTGGGTGACTACCCTCGTACTCACAGCGTTAGGAGGTTGCTCGGTGAATTGATTCGTATTCTAGGCTCTAGAGAGTTGGAGGAATTCGTTAGAGCTAACCGGGTTAGGTTATCGGTTCTCGAAGACTCTTACCTAATGGCTAGGTACTTCGTGAAGGAGTACGGTAGAGAGGATGCTGAGGATGCGATCAAGCTCGTTGAGGAGGTTATCGAGGTCGTTGAGAGAGCTTCGGGTGGTTCCCGATGAGTTTCCTCGATTCCTCGATGCGTAGGGCCGAGATGGTTAGGGATTGGAGGGTGTGGATCGAGAAGATTGCTAGGATTGTTAAGGAGCTTCTTCCCGATGCCGAGATCTACGTTGTTGGTAGCGTGGCTAGGGGTGACTACGTAGCTTCGAGCGACGTAGACGTACTCGTCGTGGCGCCTAGCGTACCGAGCGATCTTC
>JALWBS010000123.1 GCA_027037025.1 Desulfurococcales archaeon
GACTTCGTCAAGCCCGACCTAATGCTGGGGTTCATGCCCATAGACATCACCTTGTCCGGCCATGGGATGGAGAGGAAGGAGCTCGCATTAGCTGGCTACGCTCTGGTTATAGAGGCTTGGACTGGTCATCCCGTTGATGTGGGTATCATCATCGCCGTCCAGCTCAACGGGGACGCGAGATTGTTGTGGAGAGTGGTTAGGATAAGCGATAGTCTTCGTAGGAAGTTCTTGGAGGCTAGGGACGAGGTGGCTAGGATTCTCGAGTATGGCGAGGATCCGGGCAAGCCTTCGCATTGTCCACAGAGCTGTCCCTATAGGGAGGTGTGTTGGCGATGAGGATCCTCTTCGTCTGCGAACCCGGTTCAAAGATCTGCTTTAGGAAGGGTGGGGTCTTCATTGTTCGTAGAAATGATGAGAGGATCGCTGTGACTCCCGACGTTGATCAGATAATCATCGCCTCCTCGAGGATAGGTATATCGGCAAAGGCTCTTCGGTTCCTCGCTAGGCACGGCATAGACCTCGTGGTTCTGGACGCCGATGGCTATCCCGTGGCTAGGCTCTACCCACCCTTCATAAACAAGACCGTCGCCACGAGGATCGCGCAGTTCGAGAAGGCGTTGAAGAGGTTCGGAACATCGATAGCTCGCGAGATCGTGTTCTGCAAGATCGTGAACCAGGCGCAGCTCCTGAAGTACTTAGCCAAGAGCTTGAGAGAGCCGTGGCTTCGAGACGTTGGCTACGAGATCGAGGCGATAGCGACGGATCTCCTAGCGAAGAACGTTGAGGAGCTCTCGAGGGACAAGATAATGGGTTTCGAAGCCCACGCGGCTCGGAAGTACTGGCAAGCCATAGCCTCGATGCTACCCGAGGAACTCGGGTTTAGAGGTAGGGACCCCGATGCCTCCGATCTCTTCAACCTGGCTCTCAACTACGGCTACGGAATCCTCTACAACGTTTGCGAACGAGCGCTCGTGCTCGCTGGCCTCGATCCGTACCTAGGGGTTCTACACGTGGTTAAGAGCGGTCGCCCATCGCTAACACTGGACTTCGTCGAGATGTTCAGGCCCGTAGCGGTTGACAAGCCCCTCGTAACCAACGCTAGGAGGCTCAGGTTGGAGATGGTGTGTGGTAGGCTAGACTACGAGTCTAGGAAGATCCTCGCGGATCTAATCCTTTCTAACCTCGATGCTAAGTATAGGTGCAGCAAAAGCGATAGGGTGGCACCACTGCGTGAGCATATCAAGCGCGAGGCTTGGGACCTCGCCAAATCGTTTAGGGAAGGAATCGAGTACCGCGGATTCAGGGTGTACCTCTAATGCCATTCGTCCTCGTAGCCTACGACATCTCGGACGATAAGCGAAGGGCTACGGTCTGCGAGAGGCTGAAGGCCATGGGCTTCTCAATGGTTCAGAAAAGCCTTTACGTAGCCCGCGGAGGTTCGTCCCTAGCAAAGGATGTCTATAGAGCTCTCCAAAGGCTCGTGGATAGATCTAGGGACAGCGTCGTGGTCATGGTCGTGCCCCGCGAGGTGCTGCAGAAGTCGATGGTTATCGGCGTCAACAGGCTGGTTCTCAATGAGCGTAGCTACGCAATCATATAGCAGATCAGTGGAGATACCGATAATCCTCATCAAGGAGTTCGTCTACTGCCCAAGAATAGCCTACTTCAAGTACTACAGCGTCTGGGAACCACCGACCGAATCCATGAAGTTCCCGCGCTACACCAAGACATGGCTCGCAAGACTATTGAGAAGCTACGGAGTAGAGGGAGAGATCATCATGGAGCACCCCGTCAAATCAAGGAAGCTAGGCATACACGGAAGAGTAGATGCAGTCGTGGTCAACGGAAGGAAAGCACACGTAGTCGAGGTAAAGCTAAGCACCTCGAAAAAGCGACTACAGAGAAAAGCTAGACACCACCTAATGCAGCTCATGGCATACGTAGTAGCAACCGAAGAAACCCTCAGAAAAACCATCGACAAAGCATACATAGCCATTCTCGAACGCGAAGAACTAATCGAGATCACACCA
>JALWBS010000124.1 GCA_027037025.1 Desulfurococcales archaeon
TAGCCGATGTTGCATCGACTAAGAAGATAACGCTTTGAAACGCTTCGCGCTCCATCTCCTTGACTATGAGCCTCCTCGAGGCGGCAAAGTGTTTCCAGTCAACTCTACGGAGATCGTCGCCCGGTCGAAACTCTCTAACGCTGTGGAACTCTATACCCATTCCCGGTTCTCTACTCCTAACAACTCCACTGCTTCGCGTTCTTACGAATAGCTTACGTATGTATGCCTCTGTTACTCGTGGTGTTATCAAAACCTCTTTCGTTGGTCCAATCCTAATGATTCTGCTTCTGAACAATCCTAATGGATCGCGAACGCACGCATTTAGCGGTCCTACGAAGTGCTTACCAACACGTGCTTCGAAGGCGAGTCTTATCTCAACAACGCCGCGTGGGGGTAGCGTTACGACGAAGGACTTTGATCCACGCATTAACCTTAGGTGGGGTGAGTGTTCCAAGCTTATCTCAGCTAAGTATATGGGGATTACGCTCCTATTCTCCATCCTGATAACGACGTTCAGCTCATCATCTTCGCTACGCCCTGAGACATCGATATCTATCCTACACCTAACCAGGCAGAGAGCATTGAGGAAGGCTATGCCTCTACAAACCGCTACAGCCATCATCATCGATACGCTTAGAGCTATCGGCACGTTGAGGACGAGCGACAGGACGAATGTAGATACAGCGATCAGTAGCAATGGAATTGCTCGATGAGTTGCTGTGACGTAGCCCAGCTCCTTAAGCATTCTAAGACCGCTCATCTAGCGCCAACACCTCGCTCGAGGGATGTGCCCACCGCGTTGAGCATGGATTCCGATTCGATAAGCATCTTCCTCACTACGCGGGTCCAGGAGATCACTATGGGGAGTAAGGAACGTCCTTCAGCCTTACTTAAGTAAGCATTCATCTTCTTGACGTAGTTCTCAGCTTTTCTCCTATCTACGTACTTCGATAACACGTCTACGCACCTAGGATCGCGGAGGTCGATTCCTACAAACATCTCCAGAGCTTCGTTTACCATCCTATACAGATTCCTGAAGTCATCCTTAGTGAAGCTCTTGGCACCACGCGCTAATAGTTCGTTGATGCTCTGCTCGATTACTGCTCCAACCTCGTACTGTTCAGCCAATCTATAGTCTCTCTGACCACCGATGTATCTTCGCACTATGGCTAACGATATTAGCGTTAGCGCTGCTACCGCTAGGGGGGCGAGGTGCGGATTCGTAAACAGCTCTCCGAGGTAATTATTTGCGAATTTGAGAGCCGGAGGTAGCCATACGGCTGGATGTATTACGTATGCTATTAGCGCAGGTATTAGGGTTAGTGGATCGACCTCTTTGAAGAGCTTTGGGTTCTTCAAGGCTTCGAGAGGGTTGAGCTTCCGGTAATGCATACCATCGATTATTATTAAGCACCTAGAATCGTTTCCACAGAGGCAACCAAACAGGGCCTCGATGAACTCTATGTACGCGCTAGAGTTTGAGCTCTCTAGAACTTGATTAAGGAATATCGAGCCGTCGCCGATCACGATAAGGCGAATGCCATTGACATCCTCGCTCTCTGCGACACATACGCGGCCATGAGCAACGTATGCGCTTCGCTTAGAAAGCATTAGTACCAGGGGGTTGTTGACCCACCCAACCATGTTTACGCAGTGTGAGAGCGATGACGCTATGTCGAGTTTCAACTCAAAGACTTTTCCAGAGATACGAAATAGTGCGTGGGGATACGGTAGCTTAGTGCTTGGGTCGATGAGTATGCTACCATATATCCTCGCTTGCGCACCCAGCACCTCTAATACGCTATTGGAAAACGTTGATTCGTCTGCTATCAGCACAGCAGCTTTGGGGCACCTCCGTATAGCTGAGATTATTGCTTTGGCGCTACCCATGCTTACAGGTTCGCTCGGGGATATCAGCACGTATACGCAGTGTTTCGCGTGGTTAAGCTCCACGAGCTTCTTCACATCGTCTACGGAAAGCGCGGCGTACGTTAAGGGATACAACGATCTTAGTAGCACTACGA
>JALWBS010000125.1 GCA_027037025.1 Desulfurococcales archaeon
GATCCTCTGTATAGAGCTACGTAGAACCCTAGGTAATTGAGTATTGGAGGAGCTGGCTCAAAGTGCTTGTATATGTACTCAGTAGTTACGATTGTTACCTCGTACCCAAGCTCCTTGTATATCGGAACTAGGTACTTCTCTACGTAGGGAGCTAGATTGCTGTTGGTTATTATTAGCAAACCCCTAGGATTGAACTTTATCTTCTCTACGGCTCCGTACGTTACGTAGAGTCTCATCTTAGTGACGAGAACGAGCTCTTTCTTAACGGGGTTGTACTGCAGAGGTGCTATGTAGACGTAGATCAAGGTCTTGCCCTGAAGACCGTGGAGAACCAAGTACTTCACTAGATGCCCGGGGTAGAATACGTTGCTACTGTAGATCGTGGTGTTGATGGTTATCCTAGGAATCGTCAGATTGAATCGCTTCTCATGGACGGCTTTAATGATCTTACTCCATACGATGGGGGTTGGCCCCGGTAGTATGCGTCCTGGAACTTTGATGATTTTATAGGATAGAACCTCTGCATAGACATGCACGTTCTTGGCATAGCCATCTAGGGTTATGGTAATCACTTTGTATGGAAGTGATGGGTAACCAGTCCTGAAGATGTACTTATCAGCTCCTCTAACCACGGGTAGGAGCCAAGGACCTAGGTTAACCAGCTTCTCTAACCTAAAGCTGAGAATGTATCTAGCCGCTAGATGCGCAAGCGGTGGCTGCTGAGGTACGGTTATGCCCAACGACTTTATGTAGGCTGTGGGACTCTGAGCGTATGCTATTCCAGCGGTTGCGGTTGCTATTAGCGAGAACGTGATCAGTAATCCGATCAGTATGCAAATACCACGTATATTCATAAAGTACCCACCTCAAGCGGCGTACTAAGATCTGGAAATATAATTTTTTCGATCGACACAGACTATAAAGCACCAATCTGTGTCTGAAGCATGTAACAGTATGTATGAACATGGCTAAGTGGTTCAAGTACTCGAGTACCTCAATTCGTTGATTACATACCTATGCGAGGATGGGCATGTATCTCGATACTATGCGAAAGGTGGTCATTGATTATGTAAAGGTTTGGATGGGCAGCGTAGCTAAAGTGTGAATTAATACCAGCAAGGTATTGGGCCAACGCAATGGAGTGTGAAAATGATGTGATTGCATTATGTGTGAATGGAAACGTCAAGCAATACAATGCTTTAAACCGAAGCGTTGGGAATTTAAGAATATGAATATTTAATGCTTCACGATCTTTAGGAAATATTTGTGGAAGCGCGTATCATTAGTTAGTTCTGGATGGAATGTTGTTGCTAGATGAGGCCCTTGCTGAACTGCCACGTGTACGTCGTTTAACATTGCAAGAGATGTTACATGAGGACCTATTCGGGTGATAGCGGGTGCTCTTATGAATACTCCTCTAAACGGTTTATTACCGAGGATCGGTATCGCTAGGTCAACCTCGAAACTCTCACGTTGCCGCCCATAGTAGTTGCGAACAATGTCCATATCCATAATCCCCACTGGATTCCTTAGCACCTTTCCCGTAACTCTATCGATTACGTGCTTTGCAAGCAGGATTGCACCAGCGCATGTGCCGAATGTGGGGATCCCGTTCATAGCAAGTTTCCTAAGTTCATCGAGTACTCCAAAACGTTTAGCTAGCTTAGATATAGTCGTGCTCTCTCCACCTGGAAGTATTATAGCGTCTACATCTTTGAGGTGATGAACTTTAGTTACAAGCACTATATCGCAATCATAACCTAGCTCTTCGCAAGCTCTCTCAACCATGTAGCGATGTTCGAACACTCCTCCTTGATATGCAAGGATACCGATTTTCATCGTTATACCCCTCGTACTTGAAGAAGTTCTTCGGGTTTGAGCTTTCTGATATCTATCCCCATCATGCTCTTTTCCTCGCTAATCATGGATTGAGCTTCCACAACGCTTTCCGGATCGTTCCACATCGATGTTGCTAAGACTATTGCTTCGGCACGAACGGGAGGATCCTGGCTCTTAAAGATTCCTGATCCCACGAAGACTCCGTCGGCGCCTAGCCACATCATCAGGGCTGCATCAGCGGGTGTAGCTATACCTCCAGCGGCAAAGTTCACTACTGGTAATCTCTTCAGTCTCGCGACTAGATCCACTAGCTCCGGGGGTACGCCCCATTCGCGAGCTTTCTTCAACCTATCTTCGGGCGGCATCATTGTCAACGACATTACATCTCGGTACATGCTTCTTAAATGCTTCACTGCTTCAGCAACGTTGCCCGTCCCAGCTTCACCTTTGGTTCTTATCATTGCAGCACCTTCGTAGATTCTTCTAAGCGCTTCTCCTAAGTCTCTTGCACCATTAACGAACGGTACCTTAAACATCCACTTATTTATGTGCCTTTCCTCATCTGCAGGGGTAAGTACTTCGGATTCGTCGATCATGTCTACGCCTATCTCCTGGAGAATTAGTGCCTCCATGTAGTGCCCTATCCTAACCTTCGCCATGACAGGTATTGTAACAACATCCATAACCTCTTTAATCTTAGTTACACTTGCCATTCTAGCAACGCCGCCAGCTCTTCTAACGTCGTAAGGTAGCTTATCGAGAACCATTACAGAAACTGCACCAGCATCTTCAGCTATTGATGCTTGTTCAGCGTTGGTAACATCCATGCAAACGCCGCCCTTCTGAAATATGGGAAAACCATACTTAACGCGCAATGTCCCCTTCAAAGGAATCTCTATCCTATCGGGAAGCGTTTCTGGGCCATAGTTAAAGTATAGACCCTCGGACTTTAATACGTCAGCAACCTCCGCTAACCTATAGAAGAAGTTAACGATGGTATCGAACCCAACATCTACGAGATCGGTTCTCCAAAACTTTTTGAGCATGAATTCGGGCACCCATCTACGGTAAGAGCTAAGATTAGTATTAAGCGTTGATAACACTACTGAATGAACGTACTATCATCTTGTAAATATAACTCGATCCTTGAATTATCTATCGATTGATGTAAGGAATTTCATCGACGATATCAATAGATCTAGATATGTACTGTTTTTAACATGTATATATGTATCATATCATGAACGAATGGTAATTGTTTGACCATGTCTATCTACAATCATTTATGTTATTTATAACATTGATAATAGCAACCATGGTATTAGGAATTTGTTGATGATGCTAGGCGTTAGTTACTACGCGTAATTATGCGTTGTGATCTCGTCAAAATGCGGCTGTTAGTTGTGAAGATTCATATTTGTCTGTTGGTTAGGTACGTTAATGTGCGGTACGTGATGTGAGGAACCTGGGTGGAGCCGCCGGCGGGATTTGAACCCGCGACCACCGGCTTACAAGGCCGGCGCTCTACCAGGCTGAGCTACGGCGGCTCGCCTCGCCATCTACTTCTACGTTGAGGCTATAAGCTGTTGTGGTTCTTCGTATTAGAAGTAACAATGCTTATAATAACTCGGAGGGCAAGGATCTCGTACGGGAGCTCGGTGGTTAACGCGAGCGTCGAGGAGCTTAATCGTGAGGTGCTGGAGGCTGCTCCGCATTTCTACAGAGCTTATACGCAGATAGCCACGTTCATAGCCAATGCATTGCGAGTCCTTAAAAGGCATCAGATTGAGAAGTTCGTTGAGATGCTGGTCGATGCTTACAGGAATAGAAGGGTTGTGCTGGTGATGGGTGCTGGGAGAAGCGGGTTGATAGGTAGGAGCTTCGCCATGAGGTTGAAGCATCTTGGATACGACGTCTACGTCCTTGGAGACACGATAATATCTCCCGTCAGGCAAGGAGATGTTGTGATCGCTATATCGGGTTCTGGAAGGACTGCATTAATCGTGACGGCCGCTCAAGCCGCTAAGTCTGTGGGTGCGAAGGTGGTGGCTATAACGACGTTCGTGGACTCTCCACTGGCTAAGATAGCCGATTTAGTGGTGGAGGTTCCGGGCAGGACTAAGGTGAGTCATATAGAGGATTTCTTCGCTAGGCAAGTCCTTGGCATCCACGAGCCATTGGCTCCGCTAGGAACGCTCTTCGAGGATACAGCGATGGTTTTCCTAGACGCTGTAATAGTCGAGTTGATGTATAGGCTAAATAAGAGCGAGGATGATTTAAGAGAGAGGCATGCAAATATAGAGGTGTAGAAAGGCTTTACATCAGTTATATAAGTTATCCGAATAGTGCTGCTAGTCCTTCTGCTAGTTGTTCTTCGCTTACGGTCTCTTCTTTCTTCTCCTCTTCTTCTCTCTCCTCCTTCTCTTCAGAAGGTTGTTGAGCCGGAGCAACACCAGCTGGAGCGGGAGCTACTGATACCTGTATGAAATCGCTCAATTCAGGCTTTCTCTGGACGAGCGCTGCGGCGAGGGCGATGGCCTTGGACACTACGCCCTTGATTACTATCTCAGCTGTGTCCTTAGTCACGAACCCGGACTCCGTAGCCAATGCGCTAGCACGCGCAAATGCTTTCCTAATCGATAACTCGATTACCGTAGGCTCGGGCAGCACTATCTCGCTCGCCACATTGAGCGCAGCGCCGGCTGCCTCCATCAGTTGCTTACGGATTTCGTTGAGATCTATGGCCAGATCCTCACCGCGAATCACTATACCGCTATCGTACGCAAACTTAATCCGAGGCTTAATGCTTGTTGGAGTGATGCCGAGCTTATCTAGGAGCGAAATGAGCTCAGGAGTTATCGTATCCCCTGCTTTAGCCACCGTGGTCTCTCGAGCTATCCATATGACTCCTTCTCGAACTTGCGTCGGTATCCTGAACCTTCCGAACAAGCTCATTATGGGACCAGGCTTTAGATCCGTCCTCATAGGCGGTATCACTACATCTTTATCCAGAACCATCCCAGGGCGTGGTCTAACAGGTATCTCTATCTTGTCTAGGAGGAGCTTCACCTCGAACGCGTTGAGATTAGTGAACAGAGCTATGTGGGAGCCCTCCACGTACTTCTTCAACTCTTCGGCTCCAGGGATCTTGGCGATGTCGATGGCTTTCCGGAGCAATGTAGATTTTATCAGCTTTAGCACTCCCTTACCCTCGAATGCTTTCCTCAACTTAACCAGAGCTGGTGCTGGAACTCCCTCGAGGTCTATGAAGACAACGGTTCGGTAATCCTTCAGCAATCTGCTCGCTTCTTCCACGATCTTCTTCTTCTCCTCCGGAATCCTCCTCTCTCTAATTACTATCCTCAATCCTTCTCTCGCTTCTGCCTTAATCACCTTCTCGAGATCCGAGCGTAGCCAGGACCTCATGTTACAGCACCTCTATGGCTGGGCTACTCGTTGTTTTAACGTAGATCTTTGAGAAAGTGAGTAGTGGTCTCTTAACCTTGTTCTCCACATAGTTGAGCACGGTCATCGCGTTGTCTACCAGCTTCGGAATCTCCATGGTCTCCACACCGATTTTACACGCAACGAATGGTTGATCACGTGAGAAGAGTCTTGTAGCATTACGGTAGCGCTCTATGAACTTCGCTATGTCTGCATTGGGTGGTATTGGTATCGGGGCTTTACCCCGAGGTCCCAGCGCTGGGCCCAAGATCCTTCCAGCGATTGCCATGAGATCCGCTCTGACGAGAACCCAGTCGCATTCCTGGGCAAGTTTCTTAGCCGCTTTCTTATCGAATTTCGAGACTTCGTCCTTAGATAGAACCTTGTACGCACCGCACTTCTTGGCTTCTTCAGCCATGGTGCCTTCGGCGACGACGCAGATCTTAACCTCTTTACCTAGGCCGTGAGGAAGTACCACCGCGTCTCTGAATCTGAATTCGGGGTGCTTCCTCACATCTATTCCTCGGAAACTCACTATTAGTTCCACGCTTTGAACGTATTTCCACGGTTTCTTGGCTGCGATCGCGTACGAGATAGCCTTAGTCAATGGATCCCGTAAGCTCTCTAGAGAGCTCATTGTTATACCCCTGCGTACGCACCTCTCCACTGCTCCTCATATTTCTTAAACAGCTCGTCGTGAACGCCCTCGTTTATCTCCTGAATAACTTGCTTAGGATCCTTACCATCAACGGTTAACCCTATAGCCCTAGCCGTACCCAAGATAGTTTTCACTGCTGCCTTGAGGGACTTCGCGGTTAGCTGAGGTTTCTTCATGATGGCGATCTTGATCACGTCCTCGAGCTTTACGTCGCCGACCTTCTTATGCATGGGGTCTCCCGACGGCTCGGTTGCTCCAGCGTATTTGAGTAGTAAGCTTGTTGTTGTTGGTAACCCTAGCTCTATCCTATAGTTCTTGGTGTCGAGATCCACGTATATCTTGACATCAACCGTGAGCCCTTCGTAAGGTTTGGTAATCTCATTGATTTTCGCAACCACTTCGGATGGGTTCAGCCCTACCTCTGTTAACGCTGGACCTAAAGGAGGTGCGGTCGAGGCCTTGCCTCCCTCGACCTGGACCTTGATCACCTTTACCTTAGGCACCTCCACTCACCTTCCTAACGGGTCTTACGTAGTCTACTGGCACAGTTATTGTAACCGGGTAGCTAGCCTCTAAAATCGTTAGAGAAACCTCCTTGCGATTCCTATCAATGCTGACTATCCGCGCTCTCATGTTCTTGAATGGTCCAGCAACGATCTCAACCTCTTCACCCTCCTTGAGAATCTCGATGAGAGGCTTGGGCTTAAGCATCTTCTCAAGATCTTCCCACTTCAGGGTGCCAGAAGCCCTACCACGAACGTGCTTCAACCCTCTTATAGCTTCGTACACAACGTGTAGTCCTGGGGCTTCTATTATTATGTACCCACGTATATCGGGAGGTACGACGATCGAGTATATGGGTAGATTCTTCACTC
>JALWBS010000126.1 GCA_027037025.1 Desulfurococcales archaeon
CCCAAGGGCAGGAAAGGAGTCAAGATAGGGCTATTCCAAGACCCAGCAACAGGCAAATACTTCAGAGCCAAAGTACCAGACGACTACCCAATCTGCGGATAACATGACTCTCTAGGTTGAAGAACGACTCCGAAACCCCATTTTTATCCCGGTAACCTTCTTACTCATGTGGAGCTCCTACCGGTATTCTTAAACGGCGCGCCCCGGTTCTTCGTTGGTTTATGCCCTGATTTCATACTCATTTGGGATGATGATCGCGGGACAACGAAGCTATTTATCATGGTTGAGGGAGGAGCTGTTGATGTAACTGATCTCTTGGTCCGAGGCTACATACCCGTTTCATTATCGAGATTCGATGTTGCTTCGAAATGCGCTTTCCTTAGACCTGCCCCGGGATGCGCCTGGTGTAGCTTAAACGAAGCTGCTAAGGTGGCTATGAATAGGCTCGAGAGGGTTTTGAAGGGTCGCGAAGTAATACTGTGTTTCAGCGGTGGTAAGGATAGTTCTTCCTTATTAGCGATCATGTCTACGTTGACGAACTACATAGATTTCTCGCTTAGAGTGGTCTACGTGTATATTCCGTTTCTAGACGATGTTTCGGGTCCCAAGATCGCGTCGGAGATGTGCAAGAGGCTGGGTTTCGATTTGGAAGTCTTAGAGGCTAAGCGCAGGGACGTGAAGTCGTATTTGAAATGGAGAGGAATGCCAAAGATAGGGCGTAGATGGTGCACGATGTTCAAAACAAAACCGGTGAGGAACCTTGTTAAGGGCAAGGATTCGCTGGTGATACTCGCTGATCGCGCAACGGAGTCGCCTAAGAGGTGCTTGAAACTATTGAGAGCGCTGTACTCATTACCTAGATCCTCGCTGAAGAAGGTGTATCCCCTAGTGGATGCGACGCTCCTTGACGTCGTAATCATTGCGCGCGAAGTGGGTCTAGTGCATCCTATCTACTTAGCGGGTGGAGTACGTGTCTCCTGCGCTTTATGTCCATACAAAACTCTTTACGAGTTCAGCGTTCTAGAGCAAAACGTAGAGGATCCGGGGTTTATAGAGAGTGTTTTGAAGAAGGAGTTCGAGCGTCGTTACTGTAGGTACATGAGCTTCGAAACGTTCACCAGGTTTCATCTATGGAGATTCGAGCCTAGGACTGCGTATTTACTACACAAAATCCAGAAGCACGTTTCTACCATGCTTAGAGAGAATGCTTGGTTGAGCTACGAGGAAATACGGAATTGGATCTCATCGCTTTGGATCGAGAGGTTGCGTATCTCTAAGATCGACTCGGCTTTGATTAAGGATCTGTGTAGTACTCGAAGTTCGTTAATCTCATAAATATGCTACGCAACGAATCCACGTCCTTCTTTATCCTAGGATCTTGAATTTCCCGCTCTCTAACACTATTCGACTCCAGGACAAACTCTAGGAGCTTAGAGCGATACAATGAGTTAAGGAGTTTCGTGTTCGGTATAAGGCACTTACCCCCGATCACGTCAGGATAGTACACCGGTCGATCCTTCAAGACCTCATGTACTTCAGCCACGAACTCCGCAACGACCTTGATGTCGGCTCCAAAGCGTATAGCCATTCTATGCAGTTCTTGCCAAGAGGCTATCATTATCGCTCTATAGACGGTTTCCCACAGCTTTGCAAGTTCTAGAGATTCTGGCTCGTCTACGAGCTTAGTTCGGAACCCCATCTCCTCGAGATGGCGTAGCACCACCGCTTTAGACTCGATCGGTAGTACGGCTACCCACTTAGTCCAAAACTCTAAGTGCCTACGCATCTTATGGTGCATTCCACGAACGGGGGTATATGCAGTAACCGTACGCGTTCTCTCGAAGATCCTCCTCGTAGTTCCCGGAAGCACCGTGCTATGAACCACTACCGCCTTGGGACTCAGCTTCTCAACGTAGTCTATAACGTTCTCCACGAAGCTGCTTGAGTACGGGAACGCTACGTGTAAGAACTCAACGGGTTTCTTGACATCCTCCAACCTATGAACGGTTCTCGAAGGGTCGATATCGATACCGTACACCTCTAGACCCTTATCGATGGCCAGCTCCATCAACGCCCTTCCAACGACTCCAAGGCCTACGATAGCTATACGGGTACCCATACATCATCAGCCACGGACGCTCTCTTCACCGATCCGCCGGTAGAGGGATCATCATCTGTGAGATACTGAGCGTTCTAACTCAAAAGCTTAGGTAACCACGAATTACGGATTCCAGAGACGTAGACTGTGTTAGGGTCGCAGACGCGATCACGGAGGTAGAACGAGGGGTGCTTGCTATGCCTCGCTACATGGTTGAGCTCGTGTACAGATTCTTCATGTGTAACGGGTATGGAGTCCGTGTTGCAGTGCCCATACCCTACACGAAACGTGTTCATGGAGTCGAGAAGAAGTTTTATCAATTCGTGGACGTAGTTGCTATGAGAGGAGGAGAGGTTGTCATCGTTGAATGTAGAGATTTTAGGAAGGTTAAGAAGATCAGCGATTCCCTAGACAGGTTAGCGAAGCTCTTCGAGCTGGCTGAAAAACACGTTGTGGAGACCCTTGGTATGAGCAACACTAGGATTAGAAAGATCCTCGTAGTCGAAGATCGCGATCTTCGAAGAATAGAGCCGTATATACGGAGACTAACCTCTTGTGGTATAGAGCTCGTGCCTCTATCAACCGTGCTTAGAGAACTCATTACGTGCAGCTTTAGAGAGGAAGAGTATAGGAAGGTTCGTGGAGAAGGAGATCTCATACTAGCGATCCTAAGGGCTTGCGCTCGCTACCTCATGGGAATGGAAATGGGATGATGTGCCTTAGGTACGCTATAGCGAATATCGCTGCGATGAACGGGGTCGTCAACGCTATGTACTTAGGCGTTAGGTAGAACGTGCCACTGACTAACCTACTCACAACGAGGCTCGCTATTATGTCCATTATCAGCGCTGATAGGAAGTAGCTAGACAACACGAAAGATACGTTTATCGATGAGACACCTGGTAGCGATACCAATCGACGGGCGATGTACTGGACGAGTATCACAACGACGAGCCCCGAGAACGCGAATGCGAAGACAGCCATTATCGCTATCAGCTTGTGTTCCGAGAGCCTGAGCTGCCTCATGTAGTCCATTCTCTGAAGCTGAGCAACGTACTTGCTGGCTTCGTTAAGAACCTCAGTAACCCTACCTCCACTGAGCATTGCGATCACCAAGGAGGATGCAAGCAGTCGTACCTCCGAGGGCGTTCCTGCAAACACGTTCTTTGCCGCGCGATGCGGGTCTTCACCTAACCTCACTAGGGATACGAACTCTTTGATAGCACTCCTAAGAGGCTCGCCTATGAGATCGCTCACCTGATCAAGCGCTGTCAGCAGAGGTACCTTGGATCGAACCATAGCACCCACACTACCGATCAATTCCATGAGTTCGCGCCTCATTGCTTCTATGTACATCATCTTGGCGCGAGCGAATACATGTGCTGCTAGAGAGGCCCCCGTTATCAGACACGATATCAAAACGAGCGAGTGTAGACCTGCTGGAAGTAGTATTACGAAAGGTCCGAAGCGAAATAGCTCGAACTCGAAACCTACGAGACTCTTCAGATGGAGCGGTGACACAATCTTGCTATGCAGGAAGAGAGGCACTATAACTTTATCGTATACGAATAAAGGTAATACTATCCCTATCCCTACGAACATCGCAGAAGCAACGACAAGTCGCCTCAAAGTGAATACCTTCATATGCTCACACCCTGAGCTTCGAAATCATTGAGTCTACGAGCACTAGGGTAGCCACGGAGACTATGGGTATCAACACGAATACCGTCACGAACATTAGAGTGTTGAAGCTGAGTCCCGGGACGCTTATCATCATGAAGAGCACCGAGAGCACGCCCAAGAGCATGGGTAGTAGCATACATATCGATAGGTAGCTCTCCATGATTATACCTATGTCGTTAACTGTCTTCTCTACCCTTATACCGTACCTATCGATGTAGTTGGCCATAGCATTGCTGACCGCCGAAGCAAGTTCCCCACCTATTCTAGACGCCGCCGATAGATCTAGGAAGAGTGTTCTAAGTGTTTGTGAAGGAGTTATTCGAGCAACCCTCCTTAGGGCTTCGTCTACAGGAACACCTATGTTTATCAACGACCTCAGCATAACTATCTCGACCCTAAAAACCTTCAGTTCCTCTAGGTACCTTCTATACAGCACTTCGATGGCTCGAGATAGAGACATGCCCGCCGCAAGCAGCAAGGATAGGATGAGAGCTAACGCAGGGAACTTCGCTTCGAGAACCGCACCTCTGTTGACGTACATCACCGTGGGGAGGAATATGTATATGGCTAAACACAGTGGGAGCACGACCGCTACATTGACTGCGATCGCTATGGCAGAGGCTTCAAGATAGCTTAGGCTGAGGATAGAGGACGACAATTCGAATACAACAAATCCTAGAACCACCATTGCTACCAACGTCATCGCTGAGCCAGCCTTAGCGTAGTTATCGAAACTCGATGCGAGTCCCGATCCCAACACCAGCGTTTCAAGACCCCTATACTGCCGGAACACGTATATCAGTGGCTTGGATAGAGCGTCAATGAGCTTATCCACGAACCTAAATCTCGATGATTTCAGCGTTGTCAAGCTGCGCTACCTCATAAGGCTTTTCGAGTTCCTTAAGAGCTTCCTCAAACACCTCTCTGGGGTTTCTCCTATACCTCCTGACTAGCGTATGCAGCGCTATTATGTCGAGACCCTTCTTCGCTGCCCAGCACAAAATCGTTGCGCGTCTGTAGAGATCCTCTAAGACATCGCTGTAGCTCAATGCATTGAGTTCCGCGATAGCTCTAATGCTACTGCTGTTCTTCAAATCCGCAGCCCATTGATCACTTGAGCGGATCCACTTGGCTTCGAGCTTCAGCTTCAGCACGTCACGATTAGGATCGTACCCCACCGTCTCATGAACATACACAACCCTTCTAGCTATCCCCATAGGCATCGTCAACCTGAAGACTCCCACGAACAGCCTGGTCGTGGCAACGAGAGACTTCGGTACGGACATCGGTGGAGAGACCAGGCGCCTAACTAGAGACTCTATGGATTCTGCATGAATGGTGGTTAATCCACCGTGTCCTGTGGAAACAGCTTGGAAGAAGCTGTAGGCTTCTCTCGATCTCACTTCGCCGAGAATGAGAATATCGGGTCTCTGTCTTAGGGCAGATTCTACTTGAGCTTGCAACGTGATGTTTTGTACGTAGGGATCGCTGCTGAGCCTAGTAACCATCGCAACCCAGTTCTCATGGAAAGGAAGCACGATCTCGGGAGTGTCTTCAGCCGTAACTATCTTAACCTCGGGAGGTAGCAGCATCGCTATAGCGTTGAGCAACGTAGTCTTGCCGGCCCCTGTAGGACCGTATATCACGATCCCCTGCTTATTTTCTGCGACAAGCCATAGAAATGCAGCTAAGAAGGGATCAAGCATTCTACGCTGAATGAGCTCGACCATGGTGAACGGGGTCTCTCTAAACCTCCTGATGGTGAAGCTGTGGCCGTGTCTCGAAACAGTGTCGAGAACTATGTGCACTCTATAACCCTCGGGCCTAATGACTCCCTCAACTACGGGGGTTGCAATCGTGGGCTCTACTCCTGCCCTATGAGCAAGCTTCCTAATAGCCCTTTCCAACTCATCAACGCTGCTGAAAACTACGTTGGTTTCTAGCCACTCGAACTCGTTGTGGAAAACGTACACAGGTATTGCAACACCGTTGCACGTTATGTCCTCGATGTGCGGATCCCTAATCAACGGATCGAGCTTTCCGTACCCCACGATGTCCCGAGCGATGTAGTAAGCAACGACGTACAGCTCCTCCTCGGAGATCAACCCCTTCTTAACCTTCTTACGGGCAAGCCCTAACGAGACCTTGAACCCTTCCTCTATACCTTCGTCGATAGAGGTTAGCTCCGAAAAACGCGAAAGTAGCTCTATGTCCCCTACGATCCTGCTCATTGCTTTCGACAACACTTCCCTACCTTCGTCGGTTAGAGGCGGCTCTCGAACGATGTAACGTATCTTCTTGTCTAAGGTCTCAACGATTTCCACAACTATGTTTACCTTCGGATGCGGTGTAATCCTATACTCAGCGATCTTTCGCTCTTCAGCTACAGTCAAGGTGTTCGCAACCTACATTTTCACCCTATCTATCAACACCGGGTCTACTTTAGTTACATCAACGTATTTAAAGCAATTCGAGCTCTTCTAAGTGCGTGTATAGCCGGGGTGTATCAGCGAGATATCTCAATTTTTCTCCAAAAGTTGTTATACGTACCGAGCTCCACATACTTGCACGGTGGTGTAGAGGGTCGGGGATTTCTGTACACCAGGTGCACTTCCGATAAGCATTTGCATATGCCAACGAACACGAGCTCGAGATCCACCGCCTCCAACCCCCGAAAACCTCTTCCACCAACCGAGGAAACCGCGTTCTTACCCCCAAAGATTTTGGGGGAGACCGTCACGCGGAACTCGTCGAACAATCTTCTCTCAACAAAGCTCCATATAGTCTCCCCTCCCCCTTCAACCAACATCGATTCTATACCGTATTCTTTGTAAAGCACCTCCACTGCCTTACCTAGGTCTATAGGGGGTTTACTGGATACCACTTCTACGTATACGCCCCGGGATCTGAGCTCAGCGATCTTCTCTCTAGGTGCGCAGCCAGTTGTCAACACGATCGTTCCGTATTCAGAGACATCGAAGATTCGAGCGCTCACCGGAGATCTCAGCA
>JALWBS010000127.1 GCA_027037025.1 Desulfurococcales archaeon
ACGATTATCGATGCTCTGCTACCTAGGGTCTCGATGAGCTTCTCGATGAACTTCCTAAACAGCTTTGGTCTTTCTCTAAGAGCACTCCTTCGACTCTCTAAGTACTTCTTCAACGAATCGCTTGATCCTCTCAGCATGGCTTATGCACCTCTCTGCAACCCTCCTATTGTACACTGATAACCCGATTCCTGGGTACCTAGCTCTGGTGTAGTGCTTCTCGAGAGCCTCGGCAATCGTGTAGAGCTCCTCGTCGACACGATGACCAAGGCTCTCCAGAGCCTCTAGAAGCTCGACTAGGCTGTGGGTAAACGGGTAGCTACCCACGAGCTTGACCAGAACAGCTTTCAGAGCTAGCTCCGCGAACTGCTGAGCATGGAAACAAGCGAGCCAGTACCTACCGCGATCAACATCGTCCCTCGCCTCCTCGAGGAAAACGAGGGCCTTCTCGAGCCACTCACGATAATCAACCACGTGAGGACCCCGCTATAGTGATGCAGAAACCGTTTTTCTATTCATCTCGACCTCTCTAGCTTCGGTTACCGCATCCTTCGTTAACTTCTTCCACTCTCTCCTCGTCATATGTTGGGGTAGGCGTGTAGCTCTACTAGCAGTGTTATGAGCGTGGTTACGGCTGCGAAGAACGGTACTGCGTATCTATGGAAATCTCTGAGCGTGATTCGGGAGAGTCTAAGCGTTATTATGTTGGCTAGGGACCCGATCACGAATCCTAGACCCCCTATGTTTACTCCTAGGGCTAGGAGCTTCCAGTTCTCGACGTGGTTCAGGAGGAGTATGGTTGCTGGAACGTTGCTGACTACCTGGCTCAGGGCTATGGGTAGGACGAGCTCTACCACGGGGTTCCTAACGGTTGTTCCGTGGATGAGGGGTGTTATCAGCGTGGAGAGCTCTCCGAAGTCTATGAATATCAGCGCGAATATCGCTACGAGAACTAGGTCTATCCTAGCAACAAGCTCTCTCCTAACAAGCAGTAGAACCACCACCGTTGCTACGAGAGCGGGTATAGCGAGGTTCATCTCTATAAGCACCACGTCTACGCATAGCAGCGCTACCGAGGTGATTAGAAGGGGCTTGTCGAGCTTTATCGGGGGTGGCTTCGGCAAAGCCCCAACGCTCTTCCGGGGCATCACCAGCCTCGAGTAGGCCACGAGCATGGCCATGGACACCGCCACGAAGGGGGCCATCGTCTCCACGAACTCGTGGAAGGGTACTCCGTAGCATCTCCACAGCACTATGTTCTGGGGATTTCCTATGGGGGTTAGGGAGGAGCCAAGGTTCGCGGCTACGGTGATCAGTGTGAGGAGCGGTGCTGGATCGGTGTTGAGGAGCCTCGTTAGCGATAGGGTTAGGGGGACGTAGATGAGCAGAGCGTTGTCGTTCATCACCACGCTCGAGCTCATCGCCGTGAGCAGCACCATTATCAACCCGAGCCTCGTCGGCGACGAGCCGAACCTGGATATCATCCACACCGATACCCACGAGAAGAGGCCGGAGCACTCCATGGCCTTGGATACGAGGAGGAGGGAGACTATGGATGCGAGCGTCGGGGCGTTGATGAGCTGGGGAATCTTCGTTACGACGGCTCCGCGAGTACCCACGGCTAGGGCTATGAACAGCGTTGTTAGGACGGTTAGCAGCTTCTCGCGTCGTAGGAACCGCAGCGCTCGGTTAGCGATGAGCTTAGCTCTGCTGATAATCATCGATAACTCTACACGAGCCACCTCCTAACCTCTTCGGTGAGGCCGTAGTCGGGTATAAGCTCCGTACCATCGTAAGACACCCTTATGTGAGCCACGAGGTAGAACCTCCACGCCAACGGCACTACCCACGCTAGCTCGGGTTCCCGGAACTCGACGGCGTCGATAACGCGGAGCTCGCGTAGTAGGGACTCCATCACGGACCGAACCTCGTTGATATCCACCTGCACACCCCACGCCCTAGCTGGCCTACCCTTGGGCGAGGGGGTCTTGGCCACGGGGTCGAAGTGTACGCGATCCAACGCGAATCCGTGGTACATCAGAGGCACATCCACATGCACGTCGCCGGCGGGTCCGTACCTAACGATTGGTGGCCCTATCGATATGTAGGGCAACGCGCTCCTCACGGTCTCGATGGCTCTCTGAGCCAAGCCCATGTCTATCCTCGGCGGAGCACCGGGCCCGAACCTCCTTATCGGTGGAGGTGGTGGGGGCTGGGGCGGTGAAGCCATGGAATCACCTCCACGCTTCGACCGGGTCGTAGCCGAAGAGCTCCTTGAACCTCCTCCTACCCTCCTCGGTCATCATCTCGGGGCTCCACGGCTTCTCGAGGTTGAGCTTCACCTCCACGGTGTAGCCCGGGAAGCTCTCCTCGAGCCTCCTCTTCACCTGCAGCGGTAGGATGTGGGCTAGTGGGCAGAAGGGTGATGTGAGCCCCAGCTCAACCTCTATCCTCCTATCCTCGATCCTCACGTCGTATACGAGCCCCAGGTTGTAGACATCTATCGAGATCTCGGGGTCGACCACGGTCTTGAGCACCTCGATCACCTTCTCGCGGATGTCCTCGCCCATGGTTCTCAGCCCTTCTAAGCCTCTTCACCCCTCAGAGCGGGCCTCTCATCACCTACGGAAAGGCTATCGCTAGAGGTATTAAGCTGTGGGGTCAGGTAGGCGTCCAATCATCACGGATCAGCTCCGTCACCAATCATCACGCCCAGCTCCTCAACCTCTCAACTACTTTCAGAGCTCTCAGCGCTTTTCTAGCTAGGTTATCGGGGGTGATCCACGGCCCTAGCTCTAGGCACGGCCCCAGCTCCACGTCTACGGCTCCTCGCGGAACCTCGGTCTCCATCGATAGGTCTGCCAGCACCGCGACGCTCCGCTCGTCGTTGATCTCGTGCAGAGCTGCGTAGAGAGCTCGTAGACCTCGTAGGGCTACGCATCTAGCCCCAGCTTCTAGCAGCGCTCGGTAGGCACCTGGGTTCGTGCAGGAGCCTACGTATATACACGCCTCTCTGTAGCCATCGAGTACGTAGCTCAGAACCTCTTCAACGAACCACGTGGTGTACCCCTTCTCCGAGCCTATCCGTGAGCAAGCTGCGCAGATCCCCGTGTCCCACACAACGATCTTCTCAACGCCTCTCGTCGTCACGCGCTCAAGCACCGACCTAGCCATGGGCACGAGCGCTGCGAGCCTATGGGGTTTCTCCACGAGCCTCAGACCGCCGTAGCTAGATAGCGAACCCAGCTGGAAGACGCCGGGGAGCGTCACCGACGCGATGCATGGGCTCGGAAGCTTCCTAACGAAATCCCCGATCCTTTCGAGAGCAGGGTGCTTCTCGCTCACCACGTAGTCCTGGGCTAGAACCTCGCGGCTGAGCTCAACGACGTTGCCCGAGATCCTCGCGAGCCCCGAGGAGATCAGCTCCTCGAACCACTGGATGAAGGGTAGGGGGATGGGTACGTACAGCACCTCGGGTCTCGACCGAGCAGCTTCGTAGATCCCAAGCGTAGCTTCGCCGACTAGGAGGCACCTAACCATCGACGCCCACCACGATGGCCAAGGCTATCACCTGCCCTCTCTCGATAACCGTCGGCGCGTAGCCGCCTAGGAGAATGAGCTCGGGTCTACCCCGGAAAGGACCCTCGATGAGCTGGGGAGCCACGGAGATTCCGAACCTCGAGAGCGTAGAGCTCGGCTTGATCAGCGCTACCTCGCTGGAGCTAAGCTCGAGCTCCTCCATGGTGGACGCCACCACGATCTCGTTGCATTGGAGAGGGTACCTATGCTGAGGAGGTATCTCGATCCTGAGCCTCGAGAGGAACGCCAGCGCCTCCGACTCGCTCCTAAACGTGGGGACCCCACCCATCGTCGCTATGGCCTTGCCCACGTCGGTCAAAACGATCTTCTCCTCGTCTCCGCTCCCCAGCCTAGAGACGAGGTTGAGCGCTTCGAGCTTCTGCAGCCTAGCATCGAGCTCCTTCTCGGCTAGAGCCGTCGAGACGCTGGATAGGAGATCGGGGGGTACGAGCCCTTCCACGCTCGGCAAGGAGATGAGCTCGCGGAGCCTCGGAGCCAAACCACCAACGATGGCAACGCTCTTCAACTCCCCCAGCGGCGCAACACCATCGTATTTATCCTCTACGAAGCGCAGGATCTCGATGTCGACGAGGTCGAGAGCTCGGAGATCGACTAGCTTAGCCTCTACGTTCCTCAACCTGAGCCTAGCTACCTTAGCCAAAGCTGCTCCCACTAACGATCCTCCGCTAAGCACCATAAAGCTAGCTGGGCGAAGCCTAGGTAGGTAGAGGGTTGGGGAAGAGGGTTGGAAAAGCGTTTCCGCAGCAACCCATCTATTCGAAACGTAGCTATGTTTCTTACACAGCTGCATATAAGGTTCGTACGCGATCTGGGTCCACGGGTATTCGAGCTGTGTACGCGATCGAGGTCGAGAATCTTCACAAGAGCTACGGAAGCGTCAAGGCGTTGAGCGGGCTATCGTTTAGAGTAGCCCCGGGAGAGATCTACGGTTTGATAGGGCCCAACGGAGCTGGTAAGACGACGACCCTCAAGATCCTCGCCGGTTTACTAAGACCCGATAGGGGCTGCGCGAGGATCTATGGCTACGACGTTGTTAAGCAGAGGGTAGAGGCTCTGAAGTTCGTTGGCTACGTGCCGGAGAACCCCGTGCTGTTCCAGAACCTCACGCTCGAGGAGTTCGTGGTCTTCGTAGCGGCTCTCCGAGGCCTTAGGAAGGAGGATATCGTTGACGATCTCAACCACTACCTAGAAATCTTCGATCTTAGGGACAAGAGGAACAAGCTGTTGAGCACCCTGTCGAGGGGCATGATGCAGAAAGCCCTTGTGATAGCAGCCCTCGTAGTGAGGCCAAAGGTGCTCATCCTCGACGAGCCGATGTCGGGCATGGATCCGGAGTCGCAGTACGTATTCAAGGAGGAGATCAGGAAGCTCACCTCCAAGGGCGTCGCCATAGTCATCTCGAGCCACCTACTAGACATGGTCGAGAAGCTCTGCACCAGAGTCGGGATCATCCACCGCGGGAAGATGGTTGCTGAGGGTAGCGTGGAGGAGATCAAGAGGATGGCTTCGGCGGGAACGGGTGGTACGCTGGAGGAGGTGTTCCTCAAGATCGTTAGGGGTGGTCAGAGCCCGTAGGGGATCTCCATGGATCTTAGGAAGGCTTTCACCATAGCGTGGTTCCTAACCAAGGAGTTCACGATAAACCCCGCGTTCAAGAAGCATCGAGTCGCGGGGGCGTTGATACTGCTATTCGTAGCCATGGCCCTGATAGCGGTCGTGATCATGGCTATCCACATGCCTAGCCACGGAAACCCGTCGGGGTTCGGTTCCGAGGTTCGGAAGCTGCTCGTATCCATGGGGTTGGGTAGGGAGAGGATCGTCGATATCGTAGCGGCTGTGGTAACCACGATCTTCCTACTCAACTTGTTGAGGGGCTCCAGAATCGTTGTTATGTCCGAGGCTATTCGGGAGCTCGTGCTTTCCCAACCCGTGGATATGAGTACCTTCCTCCTCGGCTACGCTACGTACAGCACCCTTGGGTGGGGCCTCGTAACGCTAGGTATATGCCTAGGCGCAACGCCGGCGATCCTCGATATCAACGGTGGTCAGCCCAAGGCGCTTCTCTTCCCCCTCGCAGTCCTAGCCATGGAGCTACTCCTCCTAGAGCTCACCAGCATCTTCTCGACCGTGGTGACGAGGTTCCTCGAGAAGCGTGGTGCTCTCAAATGGTTTAGGATCGCCGTTGCTAGCTACCTCATCGCAGCCCTCATCCACTCCCTAGCAACTAGATGCATATCCCCACTACTCGTGGCTCCGTTCCGGGGCTTCGCCGAGCTCCTGATATACCCAGCCACGGTATCCGTGGGTATGAACCGCATAGCCCTGTCCATAGCCATAGTATGCGTAACCATAGCTACGCTACTCACCGCATCCGCAGCGCTCGGCAACGAGTTGAGTCCCGAGGACGTGGTTCCGATCACCGAGGTTCGTAGAGCTAGGGCTAGGCACCGCAGGTCGTTGCTCGAGATGGGGTTGGGTAGTCCGGGAGCGGCTGTTAGGAGCTACGTGCTTGGGATGAGCGTTGCCAGCCTATCGCACGTATCCACGATCTCGATGATCATCGTCGTAACCGCGTTGGTAACGTACCTACTGAAGACGTTCCTAGCTAGCTGCGGAGAGCTATCGCTCATCATCTCCACCACCGCAACGATACTCGTAACGATGATCGTTATCGTCGTAGGCGTCGCGATGATCGAGGCGATGCTCGTGGACGACGTCTGCGGCTACTGGATCTACCGAACCTACCTAATCAAGATGGATAGCGTAGCCCGAGCACTCCTCATCAAGTACGCGATCTACGTAATCGAGGTGTTCCTCGTACTATCCGTCGTAGACACGGTTAGGACGGGTAACCTCCTACACCTCCTATTCCCAGCAACAGTGATCCCAGTAGCTTTGGTAGCCTCGTTCCTAGCACTCCTAACAACAACCTACTTCTCATCGAAGAAGAGGGTCGTGAAGCACCTCCACGGAACTACCACAACGCTCGAGGACATCACATCGGCGATAATATTCCTATCGGCTACGATCATCATGGCCCTATCAAAGTTCGTGTTCAACACCGTGATCGAGACCATGAAGCACCCCGAGACATTCGTACTGAGCTCGGTAGCAACATCGATCATCGTATCCATACCGCTGTACATAGCGTTATCGAAGATCCTAGCCAAAGCAATGGAGAGATACGACCTAGCTTGGTAACCATCGAAGACCCCCAAGCTCCACACCCATTCACCACGCACCAACTCGACGAAGATACCGAAGCGATTAGCGTCCACACCGAGCGCTGCATAGCGAAGCCCCGTAGCCGTTAACCGTTGAATCGCTGCTCAACCCCTTGCCGAGGAACGGTATGGCTCTGGATGCGCGTATCCAGAATCTAAAAACCTTTTGAAATGCGCCTTTACCAGCTTCGTAAAGGTGTTGGCTGTGAGTCTTTAACTAGAGCGTTTGTGAGCGGGGTTCGATGGTTGATGGTCGCGGAAGGGTCTTTGACTTAGTACGCGTGCATGGTTTCGATCTCTACGTGCTTACCCGTAAGTTCTTCTAGAAGCCACGATTTCTTCAACGCCTTCTCGCGCTCCAAATCGCAGCTCTCGACGCAGCTCAATCTAAGCACTATCCTATCCTGCTCAACATCGACGACCACGTCCTCGACAACGCCCTCCAGACCGTGGTCCAGGGCGTCGGCTACCTTCAGTATCGCGGCTAGGGGCGTTACAAGCTCTCTCACGTCGGCGCATCTCGGATCGGTTCGTGGATCGCTTCGCTTCCTGTGGTGTAGAGCTACCAGCGCAGCTACCCTCACCACTTCCTCGCCAAGCGCTTCGAGATCCCTCGAGCTCATGAGGATCCCGTAGCTGTGCTCCTCGTGGGGTTCGCCCAGCGCTACACCAACGTCGTGGAGCAGCGCTGCCACGATCAACGGCTCGACGAGATCCTCCCTCAGCTTCAGTGGCTCTCGGAGCTGCTTGAAGAGCCTCACGGAGTGCATCGCTACGTAAGACGCGTGCCTCTCACCCCTACCCCAACCATGAGCTTTACCAACGTTGCTAATCCCCACGAGCTTCTCCCCAAGAACCCTCAGCAGATCCCGGTAGACCTCCACGAAGACCTCCTGAGCCCTCGTCTCGACCCCGCCAACCCTACGCAACGCCTCCTCGGGCTCCACTCCGTAGCGATGCACGAGGTAAGCAGCGGCTACGCTACGACTCCTACCCCTACCCCAACGCAGTGAACAAGAACCTTGCCAGGGAGCTTCGCGACCTCCCTCAGAGCCATGAACGTGGATACCAATGGCGGCGCCCTGAAATCCGGCGTTCCCACGTGGTAAACCCTAACCCCCTGCTCCTCCCACAGCCTATCATCGTACCACAGCTCCCGATCCTCGCAAGCGATTACCACAGCGTTAAACCTCTTGGCAAGCTCCTTCACATCGTCGCGGCTTGGCATGGATGCTACGGCGAGCTTATCGTCGATCCACTCCAGCACATCGACCATAGCCTACCCCCTACAGTAGGTGTCTTCACCTCGTAAAACGGTCTTCGAGTAGCTCCAGTAATTGGTTGTGTAAGCTCAGTAGAGGTCTCTGAGCTTCACCTTCTTAGTTACTACGATCGTTAGCACGGTGGAGAGCGTTGCTACGTACAGCAGCGAGTGCACTGTGTTTATGCCGTAGCTAACGCTGCTCGCTGCCCCAAGGATGTTGGCTACGTGTATCGAGGGCGCGGCTAAGGTGATGAGCCTAGCGATTCGCGGTAGTGCCGTGGGTGGGTAGTAGATCGGTGCTAGGAATACGAGGATGAATGCAACCACGTTGCTCACGATGACGATCGTTTGGTAATCCCTCGAGCTGAGTGCTATGGCTAGGGCGTAGCCCATCGCGGTGGAGATGTACCACCCGAGGAGCAGACCCACCGCGAACAGCCCTGGATTCGCTATCCGAAGGATGCCGACTACGTACAGAGCTAGCACCATCACTACGACAGCTGGGAACGTCTGTAAGGCGTTGGAGAGTAGCTGCCCTAGGAAGTACTCCGAGGACGTTACGGGTTTCGAGAGCAACACAGCTATCCTCTTGAGCAGCTTATCCACGGCGAGATCCTGGCACGCGCTAACCATGGAGTTCGATAGCAGCGTGAGCACGATCGTGCCGATCGCTACGAACGGCCTGCTGCTCTCCGAAGTTATGAGGTAGAACGGTACTAGTATGGAGAACGGCATGAATAGCGTTAGGTAGACGTAGAACAGCCTGTTCTTCAACATCCACTTAGCGTACATCATCCCTATGGCGTAGACCCTAAGGAGATTCACCAAGCCTCAGCACCTCCATGTAAGACTCCTCGAGGCTGGGTCTCTCAACAACGAACTCAGCTATGCGCTCCCTCACCTTCTCCACGAACTTCATCAACTCGATGAACTCGCCATCGCTAGCAACGAAGACCTCAACCTCGTTTCCCTTACGCACATACCTACCCGCGGGGAGATGCTTCACAACATCGTTATTCACAGTCTTTATCCTAACCCTGTAGCGATACCCCAGCCTCTGCAGGAGATCGCTTGGAGAACCATCGAATACCAGCCTACCTCGGTGAAGCAGGAGGACCCTATCAGCGTAGTTCTTGACCTCGTCTAGGTAGTGCGTCACGAGTATAGCCGTAGCGCTGTACTCGCTGAGGTACTTCATCACCATGCTCCACAGCCTAAGCCTCATCTCTGGATCGAGCCCAACCGTGGGCTCGTCTAGGAACAGCAGCTGTGGACTCCCTATGAATGCCTGTGCTAGGAGAACCCTCTTCTTGTAGCCACCCGATAGATGCTCAATCCTCGTATCTGCGTAGTCCTCGAGCATGAAGTCCTCGATGAGTCTACGAACCTCCTTCCTAGCTTCGCTGCGGGACAACCCCTTGATCAGCGCGAGGTAGTAGAGATACTCCTTAACCGAGAGGTACTCGTGGAGCTCAGCTTCCTGAGGCATAACACCGAACAAGCCCCTGAGCCTAGCCTCGTCAGGAGACATGCCATCGATAGACACGCGCCCCTTGCTAGGGCTGATCTCACCATCCAGAATCCTAACGAGAGTAGTCTTCCCAGCCCCGTTGGGACCCGCCAAGATAATCAATCTCTCCCTCTCCAACACGAAGCTAACACCGCGTAGAGCAACAACACCGTTGCGATAGATCTTCCAAACATCCTCAACACAAACCTTAACCATCCCCAACACCCACAACGCTAAGCAAACTGCGTAGGAATGGACCTCAGGAATTCGGAGATCAAGCCCGTTCAGTGGAGCAAGGCGTCAACACCGCAGCTCAATCGATGAGCGACTCGCTCTAGACATGGTGGTATCTAGACCCCAAGCTTAGAACTCTTGAAATCGAGATCGTAATGCCCAACACTCTAGATCCTCGACTTTGTAAATGCTGTTACTCAGTATCGCCTAATCGTCGGTTTTACGTAAGGATATTCGAGCCAGGGCTGAGCATCTTTGCTGGGGTAGGTAGGTTGTCTAGGGTTGTTAGGGTTAGGTATGAGAATGGTGTGCTCAAACCCTTAGAGCCTCTGGAGCTGAAGGATGGTGAAGAGCTGGTTGTGGTGATCAAGGACAAGAGTTTCTACCAGTTCGTAAAGTCGATTAGCATCGAGGCTAAGGAGGGTATAGACAAGGTTCTTGAAGAGGTTCGTAAGCGTGGCAAGAACCTCTATCAATAGCATTGTCCTCGATACGAGCATCGGGACTAAGATGGTCTTGGGATTTTTCCATAGAGTTGAAGATACGAAGAACTTTAGACCTTGATCTAAGAATCTTGACGGACTTGATTGTTGTGAGATTCTGCTTCGTAAAGAGTCGTGTATTGAATGATTGAGTATATGCTAAGCAGGAGTGTAGATACAGCTTCGTTTTACTCGCTAAGCCTTGGCAAAAGTTTTGGTTGGACCCACGGAAACTTGTTTGGACGAGTACAATGTATAGACAAGTGGCTTAGAAAGTATTGTGTCATTCAGTCTCGGAGGTAGATTACTAAGGAAATAGCTAGGGCATTAATCGAATGAATAGGAAACAAGGTGGTGAGGATCTTTGGGAGTAGCTGAGCAAATAGTAATTAGTAATTACATTAAATAGCTCTGCTTGGTAATGAGATGACTAACAACGTCAATCATCGCTACATTGATCAACTGAGGAACCTGATATTCGATTAGGAGCCTAGCGTGAAAATGCATTCTCAGTTAATCTTAAATAACTTGGTTACGTAAAGGGCTTACTTCTTCCTCGTTATTCTTCAAGGTGAAAATACTTAATCGATGTTATCTAGTTACTTACACGGTAAAGCGCATGGTTAAGAGGCTATTCATAGATTTCCGCAAGTGTGTTGGTTGTCGTATATGTGAAATAGTATGTTCGTTGGAGCACGAGGGTTTGGTCAACCTGATGCTATCCCGAATTCACGTAATTGCCTCTGAATGGAGTAGGCTTCCCGTGACCTGCCTACATTGCGGAGACGCTCCCTGCGCTGAGGTTTGTCCTACCTGGGCGCTCTACATCGATAGAGATGGCGCGGTAGTACTGGATGAGGAAGCTTGTATTGGTTGTATGATGTGCGCCATTGCATGTCCTTTCGGGATACCACGGTTCGATCCTCGCACCAATACCATGGTTAAGTGCGATCTATGCACTGATAGGAGACGGAGGGGTAAACAACCGGCGTGTGTAGAGCATTGCCCAGCGGATGCAATCATTTTTGGGGAAGTCAACGAGATTGCAGCACGTATTAGAGTAGAGAAATCGTTGAGTAAGTTAGCTAGAGCGCTAAGGAGGGTGTAACGAAGTGCTTGATCGTGGTTACGTGGGTAAGATACTATTCGTTGATCTGAGTAGCGGTGCCGTAAGTATGGAACCTACTGAGAAGTATGCAGTAGATTTCCTAGGAGGTAGAGGAATAGCTACTAGGATCTTGTATGATCATCCCGATGCGCTCATCTTCATGACTGGGCCCCTCACAGCATTAGTACCTGCCGGTTCAAGAATGGATGTTGTTGCGAGGTCTCCTATCGCAAACATTATTGCAGGTAGTAGTGTAGGTGGAGAATTTCCGGCGATGCTCAAGTTCGCTGGGTACGATGGGATTGTAGTGTTGGGCAGAGCTGAGAAACCCGTCTACATAGTGATAGAAGATGGTTTTGTATCGATAGAGAGTGCTGAAGACCTATGGGGGCTCAACGCCTTTGAATGCCTAGATAAACTAGCCAAACGCTATCCAGGATCTAGAGCAGCGTGTATAGGCAGAGCTGGTGAAAGAGGGGTTAAGTTTGCTGGAATAGCATTCTCTTACCGAAACCTAGCTTCTCGTTGTGGTCTTGGCGCTGTTATGGGTCTCAAGAATCTGAAGTCTATAGTCGTTCGGGGTAGGGGATCCGTAAAACCGTATGATCCTGGCAAGTTGATGAAGGTGTTTAGCGAGATATATAAACACATTGTTAGTAGCGATGAGTATACTCGTTTTAGGGATTGGCATATCAACTTCGTGCCTACGATACTCAAGCTCGGAATGCCGTACTTCGGAGATTACGAAAGGTATTGGGACGACGCTCAAGAAGCCGCTTTAATGACTAGGATCTTCATGGATAGGTACACAGTGGGGAGAGCAAGCTGTTTCTCTTGTCCTCTACGCTGTTGGGCTATAGTTAATTACCTCGGCAAAACTCTCCCCACAAACCTCTGTCAGGGAACTTTGCCTGCGATAGTATTCATCCTCAAGGTCAAGGATCCCGAACTCTCTTGGAAGATCTATGAGAAGTGTCAGAGTGAGGGACTGGATATAATGAGTGTAGCGGCGGTCGTAGCCTATGCGTCACGCTTAGGGCTTGTTGAGTTGGGTACAGATCAGATCCTAGATCTCATAGATAAAATCGTTGATCGTAGAGGAGAAGGGGATGTTTTAGCGGAGGGGATAAAGAGCGCTAGTGAACATTTTGGAGTTCCGGCGATCTACGTTAAGGGTGGATTGGAGTCGTGGAGTAGCGATGTGAGGCTCTTCGTGGGCTCAGCTCTGATTGCTATGGTTGCTGATTCAGGTAGCGTTAACCGAGCTCTCTATGCCTTTCCAGAGTTCTACTACGGCATTAAGAAGAGACGAGCTGAGGAGGTCGCGAAGAAGTTTGTCGGTGATGAAAGAGCGTCGCATCCATTAATGTATTCAGAGAGCAAGGTCAGACTAACAATCCTATGGGAGAATCTCCACATACTAGCAGATTCCCTCGGGGTATGCATCATAGCTTTCCTAACGACTCCATTAGCGCTTTGGGCAGAAGCTTACGAAGCTGCTACAGGGTTGAAAACCAACGAAGAGGAGCTTTTGAAGGCAGCCGAAAGGATTAGAACACTAGAGAGAATCTTTAACTTAGTGCATGGCAATGTCGTTGACGAGCTATCTCCAAGGCTCTTCGAGGGAGAGCATAAATTAGATAGGGATAAGCTCGAGGAGATGAAGCGATTGTATTACTCGCTTAGGGGATGGGATGATAACGGTATACCTAAGAAAGAGACCATAGCTAAACTAGGGTTGAACAACTTAATGAAGCTTGATTTGTTCTGAACGTAATTACAGTACTGCTTCTCAAAACGCTAAGATAAGAATCGGGACATAGACCCAATGAAAAGCTTCGAGCTATGTTACACACTGAACGATTTCGAATTCTTCCATTATCCTCGTCCATATTCATTGTAATCAATGAATAGAGCTTATATTTCTCAAGTGTTTCCAATAACCACCCATGGATAATCTCTAGAGACACTTCGATGACGTTGATAGAGTTGAGCATTGTTCAATAGTTCTGGCGATGCTGTCTTAATGGACATTGAGGGTTTCCCCCTTGCCGATTGCCTACGACAACGCACTTCAACATTTACATAGCTACCTTTGGTTATGCTTAGTACTTCTCCAACTCTGGTACTGTTGCCAGGATGATGGTTGTGGAGAGGGCTAGGGTAACGGCTCTCAGTATGAATGGTAGTGATGGGCTTATCGAAGCGGTTATACCTACGAGCGCTGGGCCCGCCATGGATATCAGCATCATCGAGACGTCGAAGGCTGATAAAGCCATTGCTTTGGAGTCTCCGTACCTCCTAGCAATCACGATGGGTGGAACTGCTCTGGGTAGCAACCCAATGACTCTCCACAGGAATAGCATTGCTAGCGAGAGCGTTGGTGTGAAGACGAAGAGCAGCGATGCTATCGCCGCCAAGCACCACCCTATGGCCGAGGCGAGTCGAGGCCCTAGCCTATCCACCATGCTCCCCGAGGCCAGAGCGCCTATGGATACGGCTAGCGAGGCCAGGCCCATCGTCAACCCGTATTCGATGGCCGTGAACCCCAGCTTCCTGAGGTATATCGGGATGTACCACTCCAGCCCCTCGATGATCAGCATGTCTAGGCCGAAGGCGAGTACGAGCAGTATGAATAGCCTATCCCTGAGAACGAGGTTTCCCAACCACTTCACGGACTCGATTAGAGTTCTACCGCTTTTGGAGGAGGTGGGCTCCCTCAAAAGCATCGCTATGCTCATCAGGGCGGCGATCGTCAGCATCCCCACGAGGATCGTCGCTCGGTACATCCCCTCCTCGTAGAGGTAGCCCGCTATCGGAAGCGTTACGAGCGGTGGTATCGAGGGCGCTACTCTGCTCGCTAGCATGTAGAGCGTTCCCTGAGCCCTACGAGGCGAGGACTCGAGGATCATGGCCGCGACGGCGGGGGACAGAGCTCCGATGCCGAGGAAGTACGCCACGAACCCTACGCATGCAAGCGCTGCGCTCGGCAACATCATCGCTGCTAGGGAGAGGAGCGCTGCTAGGTAGCCGATCACGATGCAGATCCTCTTACCAATGGTATCAGCTAGGAAACCACCCACCAGCTTGCCGATAACGAGGGTTAGAGACGACGAGGTGTAGAGAAGCCCGAGAACCCTCGAAGAGAGCCCCAGCCGCTCGCTCGCGTAGAGAGGGAAGTACGTAATCCACATACCGCACAGACCGGTGTACAGCACGTTCATCACGAGCAGCAGTACGTAATTAACCTTAGCATCGCTAGGAATACTCATCACCCAAAGAGGTTGATGAGCATGAGCTCCGCTACAGATCCGTACGGAGATTCATAAAGGTTCGCCGATAGGTATGGAAGGGTGCTGCCCATAGTCCTTCGCGAGTACGGCTACGCCATACTCACGCTGGCGTTTCTATACGCACTCAACATACCTATGCTCATAACCATCAACTCGCTGATGGCCACAGTCGACGCCCTAGCCATGCCAGCTAGACCAGCGCTGATAGCGGATTTAACACCGAAACACCGTAGAGGCGTATTCATGGCGCTCCACCTATCCGTAAGACAAGCATTCAACTCGTTGGGAGTAGCACTAGGATTCATCCTATGGCAAACAATGGGATTAGCAACACCCTTCTATCTAAGAACAGCGATCTTTGCAACAACAGGAACACTACTTCTGACACTGGTGAGAAGCACTAGATGAAACATCGCTACGCGTGTCCAAGCTCAGGTACTTTCCCAAGAACTCTGAATTTTCTTAAGTAGCCAACACGGTTCATTCATCTCTTCCTCAAGACTCTCTCAGCTTCCTAGAGCAACATCTGCTCTATCCAAACACAGAGTCGTTTCCCAAGGCTCTTCTCACAGCCTCTCTATGTAGCGGTGTTTGCCATGCTACGTACCTCCCGATGCCGAGCTCTGGATCCTTCTCGGGCGGTGGTTGGTCGATCCAGTAATCGTAGTTTCGTGGCGGTAGGTGGTACACGATGAGGTTCCTTTCAACGAGCTCCCTAACAAGCTCCTCAACCTCGTCAAGTCCATACCACAGATAGTCAGGATCCTCAACAGCTTTCTCGAGATGCTCTCTCCATCTCTTCGTGAATGTGTAGGTGAGGTCTCTACCCAGAATCACCTTGTTGACAACTCGCTCAACGCTCCAGCCATTCCTATACAGCTCCTCCAACGCCTTCGGATTGCCACCCGTCCATCTCCAAACATCTTCGAAAAGCGGTTTTTCCCTCGGCAAGAACTCGTAGAGTTGGTAAAACCCTTTGCGCGGCATGTTCCACAGAGTGAGGAGCTCTGCCCATCTATGCCTCCCAACCTTCCTCCTCGTTAAGCCTTCGCTACTTGATACCAGCACAACGATCTTTTCGTAGCTCGCAGGCGGGTACTCAATTAGATTGAGTAGGGTCTTTACGTAGATCTCGGCCTTGTCCACCCCAACAGCTTGGAACACATCGTCCATCAACACGGCGAGTCGCGGCCTAGAGAACCTCTTTAGCACGCGGCTAGCTATGCTAATCGCTACATCGACAATTGCGGAGTAGGGACTTGGAAACAGGTTTAGAACCTCCCTAACCACATCCTTAATCGTTGGCGTAAATCGAAGAGTTTCATCGACTTTCTCGGCAATCGGGTTCACGTAAACAACGTAGTAATCAAAATCCTTTTCCAAAACTTCCTTCGCCTGCCTAAGCAGAGCCGTCTTCCCACAGCCCTCGGGTCCATAAACGATGTATACTCTCCACGTACCTCGCTCAGCAAGTTCCTCGATCTGCTTCAGAGCCCTATCTCGATCAACGAACTCGATCTCTATGCCAGCGAAGTGAAGCCTAGCTCTTCTCATACTACGCTACCCACGAAACACCCTACTCGTTCTCTGCGTTACTCAAAAACGTCTCTTTCTCTTCATGAAGCTCCTCGCTCGGGCATGTCGCTACAAATAAGTGTGGAGGACCTGGTCTCATCGTTTCGTGGTTGAAGAACGTTGTTCGCTACGTAATGAGTTTAGTGCGTTGCTCGAGAGGTTCGTTATGGGGGTAAGAAGGTTCTAGCTGGTGAATACGATGATCGTGCGAGAATGGAGCATGGGTAGAGCGATGATGCTACGGCACGAACATCGTTCTTAGCACTCGATCAGCGTTACGATCATTACGTTGCTATCCACGTACCCTTCCTTTCCAGCCTCATCCATCTGTACATAGCCAAGACATACCAACCTCCTCATCCCTCTCCTTCTCTCCGATAGGCTCCATCACATCCACCAAATCCTCTTCCCTCACACCAAGCATCTCCCTAAGAACATCTATCGGCACACTACTCTCGAGTCGCTCCCCAATCTCTCGAACGATTCTCTCAATCTCTTCATCACTAACCCACTCCGGAACACGGAGACGAATAGTTACAACACGGGGTATCGCATTGATCCCATATTGAGACGCACAATCAACAACTCTTCTAAGTTTGTATCGTGAGTAGTACGCAATTCGTCTTATACAACCCTTCGCATTAACTATCGGCATCCACATGTAGGAAGAATCAAGTTTTGCAAAGATAAGGGTTATTACTAAGACGGGTTTTGCATGCTGCGTACTGCGATACCATAAACAATTTTAATCGAGTTATGCTGTACTGGTCTTGGGGTATTGAATGGCTAAGGTCATCGAGGCTGTGTACAGAAATGGCGTTCTGTACCCACTTGAGAAACTGAATCTACCTGAGGGCGCTCGAGTTAGGCTACGTATCGAGGGTATCTACGGCCTTCTCAAGGATTGGAAGATCGATCCTCAGAAGCTGAAGGACGAGTTGAGAGCTCTACACGGTTAGGGGAAGGTTTTGAAGCGTTACTACGCCGACACGTACGCCTTGGTAGAGATTCTTAGAGGCAATCCAGCTTACGAAAGGTATGCTGTTGAAGAGCTCGTTACCAGCGAATTCAATTTGCTGGAGCTGGCCTACGCACTTGCTAGAGACTATGGTAAGGAGAAAGCCGTTGAGATCTTGAGGATCGTGCGAACCTTCGTAACAGTGATTCAACCTACAGACGAGGACTACGTTGAAGCCTCTGTACTACGCATTGAGTTAAGGAAGAGAGGCAAGAACCTTTCTCTGATAGATGCTCTTGGGTATGTACTTGCGCAACGCCTTGGGATACCATTTCTGACAGGTGATCGTGAGTTCAGGGATCTAGAAGGGGTAGAGTACGTTAAATGAGTTAGTTAGTGTAACGTAGCCATGCATGAGGAGTGTCGAGCTGGAAGTTTCAGTTACGATCGGGGTTAGGACCAACGTCTCGGGGTTGAAGCTTCCTCCACCCGTTACGGTTACGCGTAGGCTACCCATGGTCCCCATACCGTGGGGATTCGCATTCAAAGCTCTATGGCTCGTTACGCAGATACCCGGGTTGCCTGCAAAGAGCTGGGTTCTTAGCATCGAGACTCCCCATGGGAAGATCGCTGTTAATCTCAGCGTTGTTAGCAGTGTTGGCTACGGGCTGATCGTCGATGGCGAGGTGGTTGCTAGCGATAGCTACGTTGTTAAGGAGGGTGAGAAGCGTTTTGAGAAGAGGATCGAGCTCTACGCAGCCGTCAAGAACATTCTCGAGGATCCCAACCTCATCAACGAGACCCTGGGGTTAGCACCCCGTGGCTGGGTCGTTAGCAGCAACGAGAGCGTGGACATACTGATCCTGGCCCTCGACTACGAGTCCAAGCTCAGCGTATGCCTCGAGTACAGGGTTGGCAACGGCTCTTGGAAGAGGGTTTCGACCGTCGACAGCCCCTTGATGAAGAGCTTCTACTCGTTGGTGAACAGCGTCAACAGCGTGTTGGAGTCGGTAGAGAGGTGGGTGGAGAAGCTCGGTGGAAACATATCGATTCCCAGGGCGAGGCTGGGCATAACCATAGCCGAGGCAACCATCCCGCCCCAGAGCCCGGGGACCTACGTGATGATCAGAGCCATCGCCAGGACAAGCGATGGGAGAACAGCGGTCTCGCCCGCAGGTCTCTACTACGTTGTTAATTGGGGTAGAGATACGAGGATACTGATCATCGATCCACACGTGTTTCCATGGCTACTCGCGGAGAACTATAGGAGGATGTTCGAGCAGATCGTTCTGTTCAAACCCGTGGCACTCATCTCGAGAATCGTCTACGGATACCGCCTAGAGACCTTCCACCACTGGGAGCTTCTAGGCAAGCACTACGATCTCTACATAGCGTGGCCAGATCGAAGCGTAGTCGAGCTACTTCGGGAGTTCAGACCCAACGTGATCATACTTAGCAATCTGTGGCTAGGTGTGGAGAGCTACGGACGTAGATGGTGGGACTGGGACCTCAGAGACATTCGCGTCGGTGGTAAGAGCCTTCTGCAGCACATAGTTGACTACGTTGGGAAGAGCCACGCTGGGATAATCGCTACCCACGCAACGCTGAGCGACGAAATCCTGTGGCTAAGCTGCGAAGAGAAGCTGAAGGTGGGGACCCGGGGCCACGTCGGCTACGATTCGAGGGATATCGACGTGGTTAACGAGAAGACCGTAGCAGCGCTGTTGGGAATGCCTGAGCTCACACTCTTCGAGCACCTCAAGGATAGGATCGCAGAAACCCTGTGTTGGTCAAGCGAGTACGGGGCCAAGTTAGTTGGTTCAACACCTCTCCACGTACCCTACGTACCCTGGAACGGAACCCTAGAACCCACGCCACAAGCCAAGGAGCTTGGCTGGGACCTACCCCAGAGAATCGTTGTTGAGGTACCCAGCTTCGCAAAGAGGTTCGGTTACAGGGCTTACACCGAGGTTGGTTGGCAACTCGCACTCCCAAAGACCTTGGCTTAAGAAGCGTTTAGCCAGTCCTCGAGCATCGAAAAAGCCTTCGCTACGGGCCCCGGCAAGAAGGTTGCTAAAGCCATAAACCTCGCGACTCCTCGCTGGCTCGACGAGAAGAAGCTCGTTGCATACCTAGGCAAATCCCTGCAGTTCCTCTTGAAAGAGCTTTAAGAGCGATGAGCAGCGCAAGGATCTGAGGCCCAGCGATGACGATATCGATGAGGATCCCAGCGCTGTTAGCAACACTCAACGCATCGATAGACATCGGCAGAGATGCTCTCGCGAACCTATCGATGAAGAGCACGGTCAATATCATCGCGTTGTCGCCCGACCGACTCGCGGGGATAATCGCCTACGACAAGTCCTGGGATCCAAGGGGGTACCGAACTGTGTACTTCAGCTTCGAGATAGAGGCTTACAAAGGTGAGAACGCCGAGAAGCTCTTGGTCAACGCCATCGAGTGGGTGAAGAAGTGGAGCTATAGAGAAACCACCGAGCTACTCGGAAACATAGTTAGAATCCCCAGAGAGGTAGCAACGAAGTTCAGAGAAACCATAGCCAAGCTACCCGGCAAGACTGTGCTCTCCAGCGGAATCCTGATGAACGAAGAGGGTGATTCAGAGATCGAGCTGAGGCTACAACCCGGGACGTTACACATCGTTGTGGCCCACCCAACCACCAACGAGATAGTCATAGACGTAGCCAAGGGACGCGCAAGAATCACCAACGTGACCAGGTTGGATACGCACGTAACGCTGATCAACGTAGAGATCGAGAAGAGCGGCGTCGTAGCGCTATCCCTCCGAGCAGGATCAACCACCTGCCTTAACCCTGCATACATAACCGCAAAACACGAACCACACCCTGTAACACAAACACAGACAACCACAACCACAGCAACAACCGAGACGATCACAGCCAAAACCACGACAATCACACTGTACAGAACAACAACGACCACAACAACCATCGAGAAGGTAATCACGATAACAAAGCCCATCACCACAACAATAACCACAACAAAGCCTGTACCTCACACAACGACCATAACCATCATGAAGTCAATAACAATTGAGAAGACTATCGTCACCACATCAACAATATCTCAAGTGATTAGTAGAATAGACCATGTGAAGTCAACAATCATAGGCATAGTCATAGGTACAGCAATAGGCACAGTATCGTACATAGCTATACGTGGAAAGCATTGAATGTATGGCAGATTATTGACGATAGACAATGGTTCTTAACTTCGAATCCGTGAAATTATTTCGATACCCCTCGTAAACTTTAGTTTTGTTGCGTGAAGTCATGATATGAGGCTGAGAGACTTTGTATGAGAAAATTAAGGAGGGAGAGATGGACGTGGAATTACTTAACGAGCTATGTAGTAAACTTACGGTAGATGTTACTCAGAAAACAACAAACAATAAACGTTCAAGGTTTACTAGGCGAATGTATCATCGAAAAGTACATAGATGAATTGTGTAAGAACTGCGATGTTTTCATCGATAATAGGACGACCTTAAGAAGGTGTGACATAGCAATAAACCTTAGCTCGAGACAACCCGTATGCATTAACAGTCATGCACAGCATATGGCTTTTGAAATTTCTAGAGTCATAGCGATGCAAAAGGAACTTAGATTCTTCATTAACATAGTTGTGAGTATAGGCTTAAAGC
>JALWBS010000128.1 GCA_027037025.1 Desulfurococcales archaeon
ATGATGCACTGCTTAACGGTTGGAATGCACAGTCTTTACAACCTAACGTAACTTTCAGCGGTGGTAACAGTCAATACTGCGCCGGCGAAGCTGCCCGTAATAACATGATTTCAAGTGATGGATGGACAATTACCGACGGTGGAAAAAATTGTTTATCAACTCCTTTTATCACTACTTGGAAAACCGATAATTTTGGTCCTTCATCCGATACGGAAATTACCATTCCAACTTTCCCTGGTGAAACCTATAATTATGACGTGGATTGGGATAACGATGGTATTTTTGATCAATTTGGTATTACCGGAGATGTAACGCATAATTTTGGGAGTGCCGGCACATATACCATTCGTATTCGCGGGCAGTTCCCGAGAATTTATTTTAATATGGGACCACCGGCAACAGATGCTTGGAAATTGTTATCTATCGATCAATGGGGAAGCATACAATGGTCTTCGATGGAAAATGCTTTTTGGGGTTGTACCAATATGATTGGTACCGAAACGGATGTTCCCGACCTTTCTAATGCAACATCTACAAAAAGAATGTTTAGTGAAACACAGTATAACCAAGATATTGATAGTTGGGATGTCAGTACGATAACGGATATGTCCGCAATGTTTAGTAATAATTATGTTTTTAATCAAGACCTTAATAGTTGGGATGTTAGTCATGTTACTAATATGTCCGGTATGTTTAGTGCGGCTACCTCATTTGACGGAGACATTTCCGCTTGGGATGTAAGTAGTGTAACCGATATGTCCGGTATGTTTTCTAATGCAACGGTATTTAATCAAGATATTGGCAGTTGGGATACAAGTAGCGTTCTTGATTTAAGTGATATGTTTGCCCTTGCGACAAGCTTTAATCAGGATATTGGAAGCTGGGACACTTCCAATGTAATACTTATGGAGCATACTTTTAGCCAATGTAATTTTAACCAAGATATTGGTAGTTGGGATACTTCCGGTGTTACCTCTATGGAACTTATGTTTGCTTATAATCCTGTTTTTAATCAAAATATTGGCAATTGGAATACTTCCAATGTACTTGATATGCGTGGGGTATTTCATGGCGCTTCTTCTTTTAACGGAGATATTAGCACTTGGGATACTTCATCCGTTACCGAAATGCAAGATATGTTTTGGAATGCCGGTAATTTTAATCAAAATATTGGCAATTGGAATACCGGAAATGTTGTGTATATGCAAAATATGTTCCATAGTGCTGTTTCTTTTGACCAAAATCTTGGTGCGTGGGATGTTACCAGTCTTATAAATGCAGCTTCCATGTTTGACGGTGTTACGCTTTCTACGGCAAATTATGACGCTTTACTTATAGGTTGGAATGCTCAAAACTTAAATCCTAATGTTACATTTAGTGGTGGATATAGTAAATATTGTATAGCGGAACCGGATCGTGCCAATATGATATCAAGTGATGGTTGGACAATAACTGACGGTGGGTCAGATAAACCTGATGTAGATACGCTAACCGATGTAACCGCATGCGATTCTTATACTTTACAATCCTTAACCAACGGTGATTATTACACCGGTTCAGGCGGAACAGGTACACAACTCCATGCCGGCGATAATATCACAAGTACGCAAACCATTTATATCTATGCAACCAACGGAACTTGTGATAATGAAAGTAGTTTTAACGTTACCATTGACACAACCCCTGCGGTTGATACGTTGACCGATGTAACCGCTTGTGATTCTTATACTTTACCAAGCCTAACCAACGGTGATTATTACACCGGTTCAGGCGGAACAGGTACGCCACTCCATGCCGGCGATAACATCACAAGTACGCAAACCATTTATATCTATGCAACTAACGGCACTTGTGATAACGAAAGCAGTTTTAACGTCACGATTAACACAACCCCTGCGGTTGATACGCTAACCGATGTAACCGCTTGTGATTCTTATACTTTACCAAGCCTAACCAACGGTGATTATTACACCGGTTCAGGCGGAA
>JALWBS010000129.1 GCA_027037025.1 Desulfurococcales archaeon
TAGTCGTAGGCGAGGTGAGAGGGCGCGAAATAAGGGCCTTAGTTAGAGCCGTAGCCTCTGGGTCAGGATCTGCAACAACGTTCCACGCATCTACACCTAGCGAGTACGAGATGGCTATAAGGAACATTCTTCCACGCGATCTCTACGTAATGCTATCGATAAACACCGGCGCCCTTATACACATCGCAAAGGTGAGAAGCGGAAAGACCGTGCAGCGAAAAGTCGTTGCAGTCTACGAACGTAGAGCTCACGGATGGGAAATCATATACCGTCAAGGGGAAGTGAACCGCATAATGAAAAGCGAGGTTCTTAGAAGGGCTGCCGCTAGACTGAGAATCGATGATATCGAAGGAGAGTTTCGGAGAAGAGTAAACATATTGATGGATACCCCTCCGGGATACGAAAACGTTGAAAGAACCATGAAGAAGTTCTACGGTGCATAACGATGTACGGCAACTCGTTGAATCCCCGAAGATATCTCCTCAGCTTAGAGGGCTTAGGAAGCTTATGGATAACACTCTCCGTAGCGATCGTAGAAACCATCTTCGTTATCAAGAAGATTGAGAACGTTCACAGCATCGCATCGCTGTTCAGCCCTTCTCTCATACCTCTCCTCCTAGCGTACCTATCATCGGTAGTGGCGTTGCCCCTCACCTTAGCTTCGGCTCCGCGTGCACTCGTGGAACTATCCAAAGTCTATAGGAGGGTTGCTGAGAAAGCAGCTAAGCCCTTCAGCCTTTCGAAACTTCGCTCCAAGGTAGCGCTTCTAAACATCACTATTCCACTGACTTCCCTATGTCTAATAGCCGCGATGACTATGAACAACGTGGTGCTTGCTTTAGTAGGGTTCGTACCACTCCTCCTCGCTCTGATGATCGTTCTCAGCCCTATACACATCGCCGTTGAGCACAGTAAGAGAGTTGAGCTGGAGCTGCCATGGTTTGCAATACTTCTAGAGATATGCGAGTACGTTGGTGCAGGATTCAAGTTCCTAAGCGATCGAATCCGAAACAGCCGTTTGCTCAAAGCTATAGCCAGAGAACTCGATGCAATAGACCGAGATTCGAAGCTGAGGTCAGCATCGTACATCGACGCGATGATTCGAAGGTCTGAAACCACGACTAGCTGTAGATTTAGCCGTTTCCTCCGAGGTTACGCCACTAGGATTAGGAGTGGTGCAAACGTAACTCAGTGGCTCCGACTATGGATCCTCGAGGAATTCATGCGTAGCGAATTCAACTATAGGTTGTTTAGTGAACGAGCATCGCTTTTAATAAGCCAGCTCGCGATAGGTATATACGTATTCATACCCATTGTAATAGCCACCCTAGGCTCAGCTTCACCTTCGTTCATGTACCTCGTACCGTTGTTTGGCACTCCTGCGCTAATAGCTCTCGCATACGTTGTTAGACCTAGGAATCTCGATGAGGTTAGTAAGGGAATAGCCATAGCTTCGCATGTATGCCTCATAGCAACTTCGATAGCGCTATACAGGGTGATCTCGAGCTACGCCATAGTTGCCGCGTGGCTCATCGCAACGTTAATCAGCTACAAGCTCTGGCTAGAGGTAAGAGCCATATCAGCATCTAGAAGAGACGCATCTGAGGTTCTTAACGAAATAGTAGAGCTTAGAAGGTTAGGTGTATCAATACCCAACGCTTTCAAGAAGCTTATTAACCATCCCTCCATAAGCTCGTACACCAGAACAGTTTTAGAGAACGTTGTTAAGTTGCATGAGATGGGCGTGCCTCTGACCGAGACCGTGAAGTACATCAAGACTCCCAGCTTCTTGCACAAATTCATGGTGTTCTCGCTAGGACTGATGCACGAGAGCGGTAGCAACGATGTGAGCGTCATTCATCGATTGCTCGAGCTCCTACGAAGAGTGCTGGTTATGGAGGAAAGCGCTAAGAAGATATCAATTCTATTCGATGCACTAGCCATAGCAACGATGATGATAGTCGTGTGGATCTC
>JALWBS010000130.1 GCA_027037025.1 Desulfurococcales archaeon
TAAGCAAGAGCTTGGCTAACCTCATCGTCGCCACGAACACCCTTAGGTTAGCCTTCACCCTACCACCGATCCTAGGCTTAGCTCTCCGCGGAGGAGGGTCGTAGAGGTACTCCCCCACCCTGTAGCCCCTCAGCCATGCGTACACCAGTAGCTCTCCACCGAAGGTCTCTCCTAGCCTAGGGGTGTAGTTGGCGAAGAGATCCCTTCTATACACACGAAAGTTCGAGTACACATCCCGAACACCGACGATCCCCCCAATGATTCTGGATGCGAAGCGCTCCGCCACCCTAGGGATGCGGGTTCTGCAGGCAACGAGAAGATCGAGGTTCCTAGACCTAAACACCTCGACAAGCCTAGGTATGAGCTCAGGAGGGTTCTCCAGATCTATGTCTAGGGTCACAACGGTTGGGTACCTAGCGCTCTTGATACCGATCAAGAGCCCCCTCGTCTGACCAACCCTATTCGCGAGAATTGCTCGGTCAGCCCACCGAAGAGCCTCCTCGTAAGTACCATCGGGAGACGAGTCGTCGACGATCACGATCTCGTGCTCAACACTCCTCAAAGCAGCTCGAACCCTCTCGACGAAAGGCCTCACGTACTCACGCTCGTTGAAAGCCGTTGTAACCACCGAGATCCTCAACGCTCAGCACCGAGAGGTTGACTAGTCACGCATAGCGTATCGAGACGCGTAGCCACGAAAGCTACTACTCTTCGCACCTCTCCTCGCTAAGGCAATGCCCTCGACCAGGTCCCCGTTCATCGCTTCACGTTTGCTGAGTACCCACCCTGGACCAGGGATCTCGATGACGAACTCCTCAAGCGATTCGATGCTTCTAAGCCTCTGAACCCGGGGGTTACGCAAGCCGTTTGCAACAACGCTTCAACGCTGATCTCCCTCAACGACCTCTACAACCATCCTCTTCCCCGGCTCTATAGACACCCTAACCTTCTTACCAACGAACTTCTCCAACGCCTTGACTAGATCCACACCCTCTCTATTCATCGCGACCTCTAGGTAGAGCTTCTCAACCTCTCTCCAATTCCTAGCACTCGCTTTCTTAGGATGGAGGAAAACGCCGTTGCTTAGATAGGGATAGATGTAGACGTAGCCCTCGATGATCCACTCCTTACCCATGCCCCATCATCCCTGGGAGCTCCTTCCACGCTTACTACTGGGCTTTCAGAATTTATGTTCGTACTAACGCTCATAAACTTCACAAAAGCTAGAGCGCGGCCCTCGAGCCATCACATCGAATATTCATCGTTCTTAATGTTTGGCAAGCTACGTCATATGTAGTGGCTTATGGATATGGAAAAGAGACATCGATTAGGAGTAGGTGCAAGCTTCTCTACTCGGAGAGGAATGGAGTATCGTGGGTATTCGACTTAGAGCGGGATCCCTTCGAGCGCAGCCCCATGACAAATGACGGGCTAGTTAAGCAAATGGTTGGAAAGCTTAAGAAGATCCTCGCTCGAGACGTGCTCCGCTTCAAAACAAGGTTTGGGATTTCAGGAACCGGTTCGAGGGAAATACACTGATCCCTCTTCCAGCGAGGTACCCGAACGAAACCCGTTCTCCACCTCGTTAACACCTCTTCCAGGGCTAAGCCCATGTCTTGTCTGGCGAGGGTAGCTATGATCGTGGCAAGCTTCGGTGTTTCGCGCGGGTCTCTGCATAGGCAAAGCTTTTAACCTGTTGTGATAGGTTGCTCTGGGGCTGGAAATGCCTAAGAAGAGGGAGAATAGAGGTCGTAGGAAGGGGGATAAGGGGTCTGTCGCTCGTATACAGTGCGATAACTGCGGTGCTCTCATCCCCGAGGACAAGGCTATCTGCGTAACCAAGTGGTACAGCCCTGTCGATCCTCAGCTCGCTCGCGAGCTCGAGAAGAAGGGCGCTATCATAGCTAGGTACCCCGTGACCAAGTGCTACTGCATAAACTGCGCCATATTCTACGGGATAATCAAGGTGAG
>JALWBS010000131.1 GCA_027037025.1 Desulfurococcales archaeon
AGCCGAAGTGGTTAGACTACGATCCTTACACCATAACACGGGAATACGTGGCGAAGATTAAGCAGGGACAGTGATTCAAGCCCTGCTATATATCGAACGCTATCTAACGTACCAAATCTATGCATAGCTACGCAACTCGTTGAAGTAGGGAAGGATAATCAACTCCCTGCAGTGTCTAGATCTCTAGACAGGTGATTGGCTCTAGCACGCTCTACAGAACAGTATATCGTTGAGGATCGCTAGATAGTATCGGGATTCGGGTCTGAGCATGAGTGTTGTTGCAGAGGACTTGAAGAAGATCTATAGAGGTGGTACCGTAGGGGTTAAGGAGGTTTCCTTCGTTGCTAACAAATGTGAGGTTCTCTGCTTGTTAGGGCCTAACGGTGCTGGTAAGACGACGACTATAGGCATGCTATCCACCATCATTAGACCTACTGCGGGTAGGGGCTATGTCTGTGGCTACGACATTGTTAGGGAGGCTAGGAAGGTTCGCGAGCACATACTGTTGGTTCCACAGGAACAAGCTTTAGAGCTCTTTCTAACCGTTGAAGAGAACCTCATCTTCTACGGCATGCTGCTAGGTCTTTCCAGAAGCGAGGCTAAGGATGCTGCCCGTCGAGCCATGGAACTGCTCGGCTTGGAACAGTACGCGTCTCGCCGTGTAATAGATCTCTCGGGTGGTCTCCAGAGAAGGGTTCAGCTCGCCTACGCATTTCTAACTCATCGCGATGTGGTGTTTCTCGACGAACCGACGATAATGCTCGATCATATCTACAGAGTCAAGGTATGGAACTTGATTCGAGAACTTGCGAAGAGAGGCTCCGCGATAGTGATGGCTACGAACGAGCTTGAGGAAGCTGAGGCTGTATGTGATCGTGTCGTGTTCCTCAATAAGAAGGTTCTAGCTCAGGGCACGGTCAAGGAAGTTAAGGGGCTCGTCGACGCAATCAAATTCGAAGCTGTGATGAGGAGTCGCGACGATATTGAGAAGTTGTCTAGGGTGCTTAGAGACGTTAAAGGAGTCGTGGATGTTGATACGGCTGAAGATAGGGTTAAGGCTCTCCTCGATGCCAAGGTCGTTGACGTGAATCAACTTCTCCAGGAAGTATCGAGGCTTGGGCTGGGCATTGTCGAGCTGAGGGTTGAGAGCATCTCTTGGCGAGATCTTCGAAGCTCTATTCGGTAAGAGGGGATGAAGATGTCGAGAGTGTTCTGGGCTCTCCTATGGAGGGAGTTGAAGAAGGGTAAGACAACGTATCACGTGGTATCCTACGTCTTGCCACCAACTCTGTATCTGCTAGTGTTTGGATTGACTATGACGAACACCATAGCGACGAAGATCTCGTACCAAGAAACTATGGTCAACTACCTCGTGTTCATAACACCTGGGATAATAGCGCTTTCATCTCTGGAATTCGAGCGGAGTTTTGCTGAGACGAGACTCGATGTAGCTACCCACATGTTCATGGTACTGCTGGTGAGCAACATGAGAGCACATCACTACATAGCATCTAGAATAGCGTCGTTCTCAATACCGTTGCTCGCGCAAGTAGCTTATCTAACCGTGTTGACCGGTATACTAACGGGTTATTGGCCACCCGCTAGCGGTATAGCCCTTGTAATCGTTGCGAGCATACTATCGTTAATCTTGTGGATTTCAATAGGAACAGTGTTCGGGCTATACATCACGAGCGAGTTCGTGAGGGACATCGTATTCATAGTGCTTGGCCTACCCCTAAGACTATTCAGCAACGTTTACTACCCACTCAACTCCATGCCTGAGCCCGCGCGCATAATATCGCTACTTAATCCATTAAGTTATGCAGGACGTGTGATTAGGGATGCTTATCTAGGAATGCCGATACAGATGAACGCGGTACTCATACTCTTATTAACCTCCGTGACAAGCCTGGCAATAGCCTTGCACCAACTGTCTAGGTATAGAATGAAGTAGCTACGGATGGATGCTGGGGAATGAATAGTGGGTGGAGTAGCGGGTCTTAACGAGCATCAACCCGTGTCGAACTTGAATGGGTTTGCGTGGAGCTATAGTATCATCGACATGTACCTCATCGCTCTAACGATCTTTCCCCTAGCCTTGGTCTCTACCTCGTCCACAACATCAGATCCCGCTTTAACGATTTCGAGGTAGCCTTTCTCGTGAGCTTCGTTAATGAGTTTCATGGCTTTCTCGTTCCGTGCAATGAGCACGGTGTGACCGGGGTAGTTCTCGCTGAGCCCAGCCGATATGTCTGAGAACACCCCGGTGTAGTCTGGGCACACCAAGCACCCGGTTTGTACATATGGCAACACCTCTCTTAGGGGAACAAGCTTCTGCTCATGGTCGTACTCTATCCTTATGCTGTTCTTTTCAAGCCCTATGTACGTTACGCGTTCAGGATCAAGACCGTAGCGTAGCTTTAGGAACTCTATGAATGGCTCGGTCGCGAACGTACCTATGCAGAACAGACTCACGATGAGATATATCTTCGTCACGAAGTCTGTCTCTAGGAGTGGGAACATCTTCATTTGTTGAAGGAACTGGGTTTGGCAGGGAAGACCCACGATGGTAACTCGATTAATGGATTCGCTCTGCAAGGTTTCCCTCAGCTTAGTAGTGTAAGGGAGTACGCTCCATCTATTTCCAGCAGCTCGAAGAATCTCCTCATTGCTCTTGGCAACTACCAGCTTAGCCAGCAATCCCTTTACCCTCTTAGCTACGACCACACCATCTATCAATTCCTCGTCTAGGTTCTTACCTAGCACGAGCTTTCAAATCCTCTAACAGGAGCTGTTGCCACGAAGTAAGCCTTCACTATACGTTCTCCATCGTGAAGAGCCACGATCTTCGCCTCGCCACAAACCCTAGTAACGTCCTTAGTCACGTTGATAAGAGCAGCCATCGCTATGCTCCCGTGCTCTACGAACCTTACCACTTCTTCAACTCAGCGCTACGCATAATTAAGCTCGCTTCAACTCCTCGTCGCATATTAACAAACTAGGGATGCGGTACATGGTTAAAGCGTTGTACCTACGAAATAGTGTTGCATACAAAAATTGTTGTGGATACGAGCTTCACTCCTGTACGGTTATTGCACCGACTGGGCAAGCGGATTCGCAGGCTCTGCATCCTATGCAGTTGTCGGGGTTCACAACCTTAGCCTTGCCATCCTTGAGCTCCAGAACCCCTTGAGGACACACGTTTACACAGCTTCCGCAGCCCGTGCACTTGGATTCGTCGACTACGGGTTTGGGCATGGGGGATCACCACTCGTATTCATTGAGGAGCCTCGTAGAAAAGGATTTCGCTTAAGCACTCAGTTACTGCTTCGAGGGGTTATAGCTTTGGTAAGAATTGAAGCCCGCGTGGAGCCGCCGGCGGGATTTGAACCCGCGACCACCGGCTTACGAGGCCGGCGCTCTACCGGGCTGAGCTACGGCGGCTCCCTTACTGCAGCTGTAGAGAGGGGTTTAAGGTTTGTGTGGCGGGCCCGCCGGGATTCGAACCCGGGACCTCCGCCCTCCAAGGTCTACGGGTTAAAAGCCCGCCGCTCTACCTGGCTGAGCTACGGGCCCACACCACTCTCCGCATCAACTTCTCCGGGTTTTTAAGGTTGAGTGGGTAAGCCACTTGATGATGTAGTACTTATAAACCCTAAAATCGAAGACGCGTTGGAGTAACTAGGATATAGTCTCTCGCGTGCGTAGCCATGCCTGCGAAGAAGGATCTTCACTCTAAGATACTCGAGCACGAGCTCGTACCTAAGCATGAGATCGTTAGCCCGGAGGAGGCTGTTGAGGTACTTAGGAGGTACGGGGTTAGACCTGAGCAACTCCCCTGGATAAGGAATAGCGATCCTGTTGTTAGAGCCATTGGGGCGAAGCCCGGCGACATAATAAAGGTTATTAGGAAGAGTCCCACCGGTGGAGAAATCGTAGTGTATAGATACGTAGTTCCATTCTAAGAGGTGTGAATGTTGAGTAGCTCGCCCATATTCGATAGGAGTAGCATCAAGGCATCGTTAGGACCGATGCCAGTTTCGCACCCACCGGAGCACCCAGAGCTTTCGCACGAAGATAGATGGGCGCTGATGGAGGCCTTTATTAAGGAGAAGGGATTGACTAAGCACCACATCGAGTCCTACAATCGCTTCGTCGAGCATCTGCTCGGTGAGATCATCAGGGAGGAGAGCGTGATAGAGATACCTACCTCGGGGCTCAAGGTGGAGATCAAAGGGTTTAGATTAGGGGAGCCCCAGGTCAAGGAAGTTGATGGAAGCGTGAACAGGAGCATAACGCCTATGGAGTGCCGCTACCGGAACCTAACATACGCGGCTCCGCTCTACATAACGCTCGTTCCTAAGGAAAACGGGTTTGAAGGTCATCCGGTGGAGGTTCTCATAGGATACATACCGATAATGATAAGGTCTGTGAAGGATCCTACGAGTAGGATGAGCAAGGAGGAGCTGATAGCCATAGGCGAGGATCCGCGGGATCCGGGAGGGTACTTCATTATAGATGGTAGTGAGAGGGTCATCGTCATACAAGAGGATCTCGCACCCAACAGAATAATAGTTGATTACGGGCAGGAGAGCCTCAACATAACTCACACTGCCAAGGTCGTCTCCGCAACCGTGGGCTACAGAGTGCCCGTGATACTAGATAGGCACAAGGATGGTACGCTACACGTATCCTTCCCCGCGGTGCCCGGTAAGATACCCTTCGTTGTCCTGATGCGTGCTCTCGGATTGGAGAGAGACATAGACATAGCTCTAGCGGTATCCCCTGATCCAGAGATTCAGAAGGAGCTCTTCGTATCCTTCGTCCAGGCAAGCGCTATAACTACGGTTGAAGACGCTCTGGACTACATAGGCTCTAGGGTAGCCGTTGGACAAGCTCGAGAGAGTAGGATTGAGAGAGCCAAGTACATCCTCGACAACTACTTCCTTCCTCACCTAGGTACGAAGCCCGAGGATAGGATCAAGAAGGCTCTGTTCCTAGGGCAGATGGCGTGCAAACTCCTTGAGCTAGTGTTGGGGAGGAGGCCGCCCGACGACAAGGATCACTACGCGAACAAGAGGCTTAAGCTAGCTGGCGATATGCTCGCTATACAGTTCCGAGTAGCCTTCAGAGCGTTCCTAAGGGACTTCAGGTACCAGCTCGAGAGAGCTAGGATAAGGGATAGAAAGATAAGCCTCTCGCTGTACGTTAGAAGCGATATAATAACGGAGAGGTTGCGCCATGCTATGGCTACGGGGACCTGGGCTGGTGGGAGGACGGGTGTGAGCCAGATCCTCGACAGAACGAACTGGATGGCTATGCTGAGCCACATGAGGCGGGTCATCTCGCCGCTTAGCAGGAGCCAGCCGCACTTCGAAGCCAGAGATTTGCATGGTACGCAGTGGGGTAGGCTATGCCCCTTCGAGACGCCGGAAGGACCGAACTGTGGTCTCGTCAAGAACCTCGCTCTCTGTGCAACGATATCCGTTGGTGTGGACGAGAAGGAGGTGGAGGAAAAGCTCTACGAGCTTGGTGTAGTGCCCATACTCAAGGTGTTCGAGGATCTTAGGGAGGGTAGGCTGAGCCACGAGGAGATAAGGGGATGGGCAAAGGTCTTCTTAAACGGGACGATAATCGGGTACCATCCCGACGGCGAGAAGCTGGTTAAGGAGCTACGTAGGCTCAGGAGGCAGGGTAGGATACATTACGAGGTGAACGTTGCTCACTACAAGACTCAGTACATAAACGAGGTGTACGTGAACTGCGATGCTGGTAGAATAATAAGGCCGTTGCTAGTCGTCGAAAACGGTAGGTTGAAGATAACGAAGAGAGACGTCGAGGACCTGAAAAGCGGTCGTTGCACCTTCGAGGATTTGGTGAAGAGGGGAGTGATAGAGTTTCTAGATGCTGAGGAAGAAGAGGATGCGTTGATAGCCCTCAACCCGACGGAGATAACTCCTAGGACTACCCACGTGGAGATATGGCCTCACGCGATACTGGGCGCAGGCGCATCCATAATACCTTATGCAGAACATAACCAGTCCCCTAGGAACACCTACGAAGCGGCTATGGTCAAGCAAGCGCTCGGGTTCTACGCCGCCAACTTCTGTCTAAGGATGGATTCGAGAGCGCATCTCCTACACTATCCTCAGAAACCTCTCGTGCAGACCAAGACTCTCGACATCCTAGGCTTCAACGATAGGCCCGCTGGTCAGAACATGGTCGTTGCCGTTATGAGCTTCACGGGCTACAACATGGAGGACGCCGTCATCATGAACAAGTCGTCGGTGGATCGCGGTCTCGCACGCTCAACGTTCTTCAGGACGTACGAGACCGAGGAGCGTAAGTACGCTGGGGGCCTCGAGGATCGTATAGAGATACCCTCGGAGAAAGTCATTGGGCGCCGAGGCTCGGAGGCTTACGCTAAGCTCGAAGCCGATGGGATAGTGCGTGTCGAAGCGGAGGTTAGGGGAGGCGACGTGATAATCGGTAAGACGAGTCCTCCGAGGTTCGTTGAAGAGTACAGAGGATATGGGTTCCTAACGCAGAGAAGAAAGGATACGTCCGTGACCGTTAGGCACGGTGAGAAGGGTTGGGTAGACATGGCTGTGATAACCACGTCCGGAGAAGGTTACAAGCTTGTTAAGGTGCGGGTCA
>JALWBS010000132.1 GCA_027037025.1 Desulfurococcales archaeon
TCCATGGAAGGGTATTCGTTGCGAAGAGCGAGGAAGAGGTTGCGGAAGCCTCGGTGCTAGGTACGCTCACGGAGCTAGAGAAGGCGTTGGTTAAGAGGGTCACACTAGCGTTGCCAACAATCGAGAGGGGTGAAGGTGGTGAGGAGGTTCTGAGAGAGGTTATCCTGATGCTCGACGCCATCGAGAGGATCGAGAGGATCAAGCACGTGCTCTCCATAGCAAAGCGCTCTCCTAGCGGTGGTCGACGATAAGCGATAGACACTCCTCGACGACGGTATCCAGAGGCTTCTCAGCATCTACAACCACGAGCTCCCCCTCTTCAGCAAGCTCATCGAATATCCTCGCGACCTTCTCCAAGAAGCTCCTCTTCTCGAAGAGCCACCCGAGTCTGGAAGCATCTTTCATCCCCAACCTCCTCAGCGCCGTATCCACGCTTACCCTGAGGTAGATCGCTAGATCGGGTCTGGGAAAGAATCTACAGATTTCTCGAAGCCAGGAAACGTCGAGTCCCGAAGCACCTTGGTAGGCAATGGTGGAGTAGAGGTACCTATCGCTAACAACCACGAAGCCCTTCCTAAGCAGGGGCTCGACAACGAGCTTCAGGTGGATAACCCTATCGGCGCACATAGCGAAGGCAACGAGCTTGGGATCGACCTCGGCAACGTTTCGAAACCTCTCCAAACCCTCGATGAAGGGCGTCGCTAGGGGTTCGCGGGTATACACAGCCTCTATACCCATACCACGCAACCTCTCGACGACCCTCGTAGCCACACTAGTCTTGCCAGCACCATCGATACCCTCCAAAACGACGAAGAGCCCCATGCGAACCACCTGAGACTGAACTCGATGAACATCCTAAAACGCCGTTGATACCAGCGTTACTCCCTCACAACGCTCCTCGAGGCGAGGATCCTTCGACAACATCTCTAAGCATGTCTAGGAATGCCCTCCCCAGCTTTTCATCGCTCCACGCGCTCCTGAGGTAATCTGCTCGTCTCTCGACGTACTCAACCAAGCTGTCGTAGTGGGTGAAGAGAATGCTTACGACTTTCTCGATGCACTTCATATCTATCCGATCTACGTACAGGGGGTAGTGGTACCCTAAGATCTCTGGGATTCCACCAACTCTCGTAGTTATAGTGGGTACGCCCATGAGAGTCGCTTCCAGCACTGCGTAAGGCAAAGGCTCTTCGTATAGGGATGGATATAGGAAAGCTTTCGCGTTGCTCAGCAACTTTATGTACTCGTCGTAGCTTATCCTAGGTAGGAACAACAGGTTTCTCTCCTTATCGTAGAGATACCTACCAGACTTGGTTACCACAACAACGATTCCCCACCGCTTAAGCACTTTAGCTACGAGCTTAACAATGCTGAAGCCCTTGAGCCTCGAAGTACCTCCACCGAAGAGAACGTAGCCCTCGCGTAGTACATCCTCTACATCCTCAAGGATTGTTCCACCCCTAAGCTCCTTCATCAACGAGGTGGGTGGGAGAGGATTGTGGATTACGTAGTGCTTAGAGCATAGATGAGGTTTCTTAGAGCATATCAAATCTCGTTGCCTCTTCGATACGAATACAGATGCATCTACCAAATCAACGTATCTAATAACCTCCCTCCAGCTGGGTACGGATAACAATCTCGCTACGTACTTCTTTAAGCCGAAAGCTTCGATGAGGTTACGCACGTAGTTCCTAGACACTACGGCTCCACTGGGATCAACAACCACATAGTCGTGGAGATGAACAACGGTTTTCGCACCGCTCTCCTTAGCCAACGGTATCGCAGGGTATGCGAGCCTCGGAACCACTACCACGTCGTGCTCTCTAAAGATCTTTTTCAACAACCCCGCTTCGCTCAAAAGCGATCTCCAGAACCTTGATCTAGAGGAGACGTCCGCATCGATCTTCACCACGTCTACGCCTAGCGACCTGAGCT
>JALWBS010000133.1 GCA_027037025.1 Desulfurococcales archaeon
GAGATCGGTACCTGCGAAGAGCTCTCGACGTATACGTAGCTCCCCACGCGCTTAAGCATCGGATAAGGTGCAGCGATGTCGGTGTTTCTCAGCTTGGACCTTAGGTCTACGACTCCCTCCAATTTTCCCCAGGCTACGTAGCAAAGCTCTAAAGCTATGCTCCCTAAGCTCCTCACCCTAACCTTGTCTCCTCGGATCCTGCGATAGCACTCTATGGCTTTGAAATGATTGATTTCGTCGAAGTAAGCCGATATGATGCTCATAGGCTTCTCCCTCTTCACCGGCTCTCCATCAACTAGAACTCCTTCCTCTTCGGAGAACGAGAATAGCCTCGGTATAGAGGGTGCATACACCGCGCTAGCGACGATATCGTCTAGGCTCTCTGCGTCGCTGAAGGCTATGGCTACGCACGTGCAGTACCACGGTATGTCGTGAGCGAAGTTGTTGCTGCCATCCACCGGATCGATCACAACAATGTACTTCGGATCACTCGATAATCTGACAACCCCTCTCTCCTCGGTTACTACTATGGATCTTGGGAGGAATAGCTTCACCATCTCGATGGCTTGCTCCTCAGCTTCTAAATCGAAGCTCCAAACAAGGTCACCTCTGGATTCTTTAACCAACTTCTTTCTCAACGCATTTAATCTGTCGCCTACCCTAACAGCGATCAGCTCTGCTATCAAGCGAAGCCTCCGACCACTTTCCTCATGACCGATCAAATCAGCGATCACCTCTAGCTAACCTACGAGCTTTGCTGATAACGTTGAGGAGCAACTCGTTTAAATCGTTTGAAAACGCGTATAGACCGCGAGGTTCGTACATCAGCAACGAGCAATCAGGGTTAATAACGTGTTCCTGAGGAACGATCTTTGCATAGAGGGTTACGTAGCCATTGTATAAAGCCACAATGAAACTCCTTCCCTCAACCTCCATCAACAAGATTACGCAGTCCGTACCTCGGCTAAGCATGGTTACTCTAGATGCTCCTAACTTTAACAAGGAATCCCTAATCTCTGAGAGGCTCATCATGGACATTGGTTAAACCCCTAAGCTTTTTCTTTCAGTTCTCTCACTCAAACCTTACTAGATCTAGAGATGAGGGAGAGCAGTAAAGCGTTTCAATACTACGTGCTGTTTTCGTACTTTCCAAAGAGCGGTAAGAGTCTACTAGCTACGTACTTCGGCGTGGTCTCGGTATACGCCCTCATAGCATCGTTGACTAGTGGTAGAGCTGTTGTTCCAGCGATATACTTCTTGGTAGCATCGCTGTACATCGCATCGATAAGGGTGGCGGTATCGTTCTTCGATATGAAGAGGAGTGCTGGGTTAGCGCTGGTAGTCATAACGTTGGGGCTTCCTGCAGAGATCGTGGGAGACGTACTTAAGACGTACGGTCTCTCATTCTCGATACTACCTTACTTAACGACCTTGGTGGCCAAGGGTATTCTCAGAAACGCTAAGAAATTCGTGTTATGCATAGTCGTCGCCGCCTTTAGCCAGGTACTGTTCTACCTCTTCAATATGTGCAATGTGCTGGGATTGGTGGTGAGGCAGGGCATAGTCGTGGCATCTACCCTCGCAGCTCTTCACACGTTGTCTAAGCTTAAGAAAATCGATGTTGGGAACGGAATCGACGTACTTTCGCTAGCCAATGCTTGGGCTAAGTACATACTGATGAGAGATCCCGGAGACCTAGAAGATCTGTTCTACAGGTGCGGTGTTAGGAAGACCGTGGTTGCTAAGTACATGCGTATCGAGTGCAGCGATGGATCAAAGATACTCCTGCTAGTTCCCGGAGTGCACTTCGGACCGTTTCGGGAGCTGGGCAGCTCTCCTCTCCCACATCTACTAGACGAGGAGCTGAAACGTAGAGGTTACGAAGCAATAATCTTTCACGGTGCTGGTAGCCACGAGCTCGA